>JAZNDD010000176.1:0-25238 GCA_045587865.1 Faecousia sp. | reverse complement strand
GGAGGGGTTGTCCTATCTTAAGAAGTACACTCCCCCAGTCACCTGCGGTGACAGCCCCCTCAGGGAGGGGGCCAAGGGATTGTGCATATACCAAACTGTGCGTCAAACAGAAATTTGATAAACAGATGGAGGTAGTCCGGTCTGGACTACCTCCATCACTTGTTTTCAGTTCCTTTGTTTCTATTACAGGGTCTGGCCGTCGATAGCAACGCCGTTTGCGCCAATTCCGGGAATTGCGGAAATATTTGCATAATTTTCAGAATCAGCAATCGTTGCAGTAATGTAGATGCCGTTATTTGCATCGTAGGCCTCTGCCCACTTCATTACAAAACTATCCTGTGCCACTGCTGCTGCCTCGCCGCCGTCCCAACTCACGTTCACTTTAATGTTCACTTCAGAACCGTCATGGATCAGGCCGTGAACCTTCTCAAAGTTTTCAAACTTTACCTGGAACCAATACTTGGGAGTGCCGCCCTTGCCGGTAACTGCAACAGACCGAACCGTCACAACAAAGAAGCGATATCCGCCTGCTTCATCATCCATAACAGGCAACTGAGTGTTTCTCTCATTAAACTCACATTCGCCCTTAACGACCAGGACGCCCTCACCGCCGGTGGTGTCGATCACCTGTGCACCGGGCGCGATGGAATCGAAAGTATCTGCAGTCAGGGTATAGCCATTCAGGTTCAGAACTGCATTTTCAGGCAGTTCCAGATCATCAACAGTCAGGTCGCCACTCAGGGACACATACTCTGCACCTGCTTCAATCTGATCTGCAAAAGCGTCTTCCAGTGTTGCATAAGAATCGTCGCCGACCATTGCAACCCGTACAACATCAATCTCAGACTCCCAATCTTTGTTTTCTGCGGCAAAGGCAACTGTGGTCATAGACAGCAGCATTGCCAATGTAAGTGCGAAGCTAACAATGCGTTTTTTCATAATTTGATCCTCCTGAAATATGTTTTTTAGACTAAAAGTATTTGCTTTTATAATCACGCAACCTGCAATCACTTTTTATCAAGGATCCCTTGCAGTTTGCGAATGATTTTCTGTGTCATCAACGTAAAACCAAGTTCATTGGGATGCAGGAAATCGGGGGCATAGACCTGGGGAAGATGTGGGATTCCCGTTTCCTCCAGCACATAGCCATTGGGCAGTGCTGTATACTGGTCACGCAGAATTCCTCGGGCATCGTCCAGAGAATAGGTCCGATAAAGTATTCTTGCATTGTGATTTTGGTCATTACGATACAGGGGCAAAATGCCAACAATGGGCGTATCCGGGAATAACGTTCCAAGTTTTTGAATGTACGCACCGCAATGGGCGGCGTAATCCTCTGCTGTTTCATAGCGGGAGTAATCATTTGTGCCATAGGCTACCGTAATGATATCCGGCTTGCAGGAAAGTATGGATTCATCGAGGGTCTTTTCGTTAAACACATAGCCGCCAATTCCCTGATTGATTACCTCTGCATTCATCGCTCTTGCCACCTGATTAACATAGGACAAGGAAGTAAATCTGGATATGTATCCCTGGGTGATCGAGTCGCCAAAGCACATCATCTTGCAACTTTTTTCCACCGGGATCACACTGGCATTTTCAGAAAGATGTACTTCGTTTACCACTGTTTCCGCCGACCAGGGAAAATAAACCGTTACCCGGTGCTCACCTGCCGGAAGTTGGAAACCTGCCAACTTAATGGTCAGATCCTCTGCGAAACGGCTGTCATAAAATACGCCATCCACATACAGATCAACAGATCCATACTTTTGAGAGGAGCCGGGATACAGTTCAAACTTTACTGTAATGTACTGGGAATCCGTAAGAAAATCCAGAGTCACCGATGCGCTGGCCCGGGTCTTGATTTCCCAATCCTCAGATTCTCGGGCATAAATATTTTGTTGTTCCTGACTAAATCTGCAAAAATGCAAATTCCCCTGGGCATCCAATGAATGGGACACAACATTGTGTACGATTTTATTCAATTGTGTTGCATCCAGTTTCATTGCATTTTCTCCTTTGCAACCAAAGCCAGAATATCGGCAATCGGACGAAGATCATCCACACCGGAGGAGGGGTTGTTGAGGATCTGCAACGGTTCTCCAGGTGCGCTTGCCATCAGGATGGTGGAATGACCCCCATCCAAATTCAAGGCAGAACGGATGGGAACCGGCAAGTCCAAAAATACCTGGGTCAAATCTGCGTATGTGGCGCCTGCGGAAAGTTCCGACCGTCCGTCCACACACACCAGCACCAGTGCGCCTTCATCGGTGATGGCTACTGCGGTTCTGGGATCCTCTGCTGTGGATCTGTGGGGGCAGAAAATATGCTCCCGCACCAGCCAAACGCCGCCGCCCACTGCCTGATAGAGTTTACCTTTATATGTACTTTCGTATTCGGCAAGATCCGTCAGAACATACTTGCCATCATTGGTTACACCAAACCAGTTTTCCCCATAATGCTCCACTGTGTTTGGTTCTTTGTATACCACACCGTCAATAATCTGTGCGCCGTAGGTGGTCTTGTCCCCACCGTTAAAGAAGTGGAAAAAGTCAGCATTCACTGCCGCAATCACATTTTTTCCCAGAGATTCCATTTGGGCAATATGTTCCGGAACGGTTTGGGACTGTCCCTGAGGAGAACCCCAAACTGCAGCCGTTACTCCAGATTCCGGCTCTGCAATCACAATAAATGCCTTCACCGGTTTTCCGTCGTTGCGGATATAATCCCTTTGCAGATAAGTAACACCGCTACATAATTGCCGGGTGTTTTCTGCTGTCAACTGTAAGCCAAAGTTCGGACAATTTTCCCGCCAACGGTAATCCCGGCGGTTCTGTGTATCCATAGTGATCTTAAAACTGCTCATTTTTCTACCTCTTTTTGTTGCAGGATCAATCCAGTTTTACCACTTCTCCGGTAGAGATGCTCTCATACGCGGCATTCATCGCACGAATGGTATTATAGTGCTCCCGCAGACCCACTGTCGGCTTTAAGCCATTGCGGATACAGTGGTAAAACTCTGCAGTGCGGCGATTCCAAAGACCGGAACTGCCAACACCGGCGCAATAGTAATCACCGGTAGGCACTTTTTGGCAACAATAGGTTTTGCCGTAGAGGTCGGAAACAATGGTTCCCTTTGTGCCGACGGCAGTTAGAAAAACTTCCACAGGCTTGGGATTTTTCACACCGATACGGGGATATTCCGGCCGCTCATTATTGGCATAGGAGGGGTCAATGGAGAAAATCACGCCGTTTTTCAGTTTCCCGATCACCCGTACCATATCCTCTGTTCTTACCCCCTCCCGAAGATTGGGGGATACCTCGCTGTATACCGTATCAAACTCTGAGCCTGTGATATAACGGGTCACATCAAACACGTGGGGATGATCTGCCAAAGCGCCGCCCCGGAAGCGTTCATCGCCGGGCCGCAGGCTGACAGGCTTTCCGTAACTTTCTGTAGGGTCACACATCCAGGGCCACCACCAAACAGGGTTGTGGGAGTAGTTTACCATATTAATGGAAAGCAGCTGTCCGATCGCGCCGCTTTCAATGGCTTCCTTTACCCGGTACACCGGTGCGTGATGACGCATTTCCAATTCTACCTGGCACACCACACCTGCCTGCTCGGTCAGGCGGATCATTTCTTCATACTCTTTCATATCGAAGGTAGGCACCTTCATAGAAAAAATGTGAAGTCCCCGTTTCGCTGCATCTGCAACCTGGCGCATATGGCTGACATTGTCGCTTGCCAGGATCACAGCCTCCAGCTCCGGATGATTGGCATAAAGCTGCTCATCTGTTGTGTATTGGGGAATATCCGCTAAAGCACCCATTCCCTCTCCCCCCTCATAACCGGGGGCGATTGAAACTGCAACCAGTTGAAACATCGGATCGTTCTTCAAAGGATAATAACCCTTTGCGTGACCGTGATTGCAGGATAAAATTGCAATTTTAATTGGGTCGATCATTGCTTATGTCCCTTCAATTCAGCACAATTGCTTTGCCTGCTGCCGCTGAGTCGTGTACTGCCTTGACCATAGCCAGATAACGGTTATGATCCTCTGCCCAACTTTGGCAATCGATGTGACCGGTGAAGATTCCGTGGATGGTCAGTACCGTTTCCACCTCTTCCTCATTTAGTCCATACAAATAGTACTCGTCATCATCGTATACGGATGTGCCGTTTTCTCCAAAGATATATACCTGATGCTGTACAGTCATATCTGCAGCAGACAGATCATTGGCCATACCGTGCTTTGTGATCAGCCGGTGCTGGCACTGCATATGACTGCCCGGTGCCATTGTGTTGCCAAGATCCATATTGGCTGTGGTATCGTTTTCCATCACCGCGATGATGTTTGCGGCATTTTGGTTTACGAATGCCATAATTTTTTTGACTTTACTGTGTAGAATAAATTCTGCGATGCACAGCTCCCGGTAGATCAGCCGATCCAGCGTTACATCACTGCCTGTAAAGGCATACACATTCAGCGCACTGTTTTCCTCAGGGGTATTGCCATAGCCGGCAATATGACGAATCCGGGGATCGTATCTGGTTGTAAACAGCGGGATCTCCTTGCCCTCCCAACGGAGGACGGGAACGAACCCGTCCTCCTTTTGGTGTTCAAGAGAAAATTCCGGAATTTCCCGACCGCGAATGGTCAAAAGTTTTTCTACGCCCTGTCGGATATCCGTTACTTTTTCCATAAAGAAATTCTCCGTTTCACTTCTTCTTGACGATCGCAATGGCATCTGCCACTTCACGCTCGATAGGTGTTTCACAAATAAACTGCTTAAGCTTACCGTTTTCATCCAGCGTATGCAAGGTGGTAGAGCCGCCACCATCCAGATTCAGGATGCACTCCATATCCAGACCCATATCCATAAACGCCTGGACAACAACTGCATAGTTTGCACCGGAGATGGTCAAAATCACCAGGTCACCATCGGTGGTAATGCCCACCACGGTGCGGTAATCCGGGGTTGTACCGGTGAAGCAAGGCTTACCATCCTTCATCAGCAGCAAACCGCCGCCAACACCGTCAGACAGGGTCGTTTCGTAGGTTTCATAATAACCGTCAGTATTGGAAATGACATATTTTCCGTCTGCTGTCTGGGCAAACCAGTTGTCTGTATTCTTGGGGTTGTCCTTATTGGGCTCCTTCTTTACAAGACCGTCCACGATCTGCATACCCCAGGGAATGTAAGTCATTGTGGTATTGAGATCATAGAAGCCTGCATTGGTGATTGCCAGCACCTCGTATCCGGCATCGGTGAGCAGTTTTCCGTGCTTCTGCACAGTGTGCTTCGTGCCCGGATTTTCCGTTGTGGTATTTTCATCCCACTGGCCGGCGGAAACCTTCAGTTCCACAGGTGCGTCGGCCTGCACGATTACTGCATAACCGGTGTTCTTGCCGTATGCGAAGGAATCGTACTTCAGTTCCCGCACCTGAACGCCTTCGTAAATATCGCGGCTGTTCATTTCCTGGAGCGTGAAGCCCAAGCCGGTCATATTTACATCGCCGGTGTTCCATTCATAGCCCACTACGGTTTCTGTTACACCGAAGGGGAATACGGTTTCTTTCCGCAAAGACTTCGTCCATTTGGAGATTGCATTTTCCAGGGCATATCCGGTGCCGTCAATATAAATACCGGTTCCCGTTTCCGCATTGCTGGAAGCAGAAATGCAGTACTTATAGCCGCCATAACTGTTAAAGCCGGAGACATTCAAATAGATACCGTAATCACCGGAAAATTCATTGCAATGAACCACCGGCAGGCTGACACCGTGATCTTCATAGATCTCAACTGCCAGCGCATTGGCTTCTTCCATACTGCTGTCGTTGGCAACAATGGTAAATACCCCAAGATTGGGAACGGTTTCTTCTTCCATATTAGGCAGGATTATTGCCACCGCCAGAACCAGACCGGCCGCAATCAAACTCAGGCCTGCCCAGATATTCTTTTTACCGAAGAATGCCAGGCCCCAGGCGCTGTGTTTCAGCACTGCCAAAAGCAGAACGATCACCATAACACAAGCAGATGCGATTACCACAGCAATGATCTGCCGCTTGCCATCCTGCTCTTCTTTCGGTCCGATCTTATTCGGATCGATGGTCTGGGCAGCAAGCCGATCGCCCTCTGCACCCGCAATGTCTGCATTCTTCAGCAGGGTTGCATCCTCCGGTACGCCGGAAGTTGCTTCCGTCTCCGGCTTTGCAGGTGCATTTGTAGTAAATCTGATGATCGAAACATTGGGATCGATCAAAGCCTGGTCAAGGGGTATTGCGGTGATGCGGAGCATCTGTGTGCCGCTATTGGTGCGCATCTTCTTAAGCACCATAACGTGCTTGACCTCCCCTTCCATTTGGTAGAGGACCTTGTTTTCCGCATCCCACTGGAAGTCTACCAGTTTGCTGTCCTGCTTGGTCGTAATGCCCACACCGTCTGCGGTGATATAAATGTGATAATCCATATCTCCGTAGTACAGCTTATAATTACCGGAGCTGACCTTCACACGAACAGGTGTGACCTTTCCAGTACCGGGATCTGTGTACAGGGAATAGGGATATGTATCGGCAACAGAACCACCGGAGGGTGTGTGGCAGAAGTAGTAGCGCACGCCGCCCAGCACTGCTGTCAAATAATACTTTCCGCCGTTTACAGGAGCGGTAATATGATCTGTGAGCATCGGGATCGCATTTACGACCTTCAAGCCACAGCCGGAGCAGATGCCGGTCTTTCTGCCATCTTCATAGGCGGTAGGCTCTTTCTCCACCGTCCACTGTGCCACTGTGTGCGCGCCTTCATTTTTCCGCTCGCCGCAGCTGCATTCCTTCCAGTGGTTAATCGCATCGCCGCTCCAGGCATCACCGAGCTGGTGGATATGCACTACCTGTAGCTGCATAGCTGCCACATCGCCGCCAAGCTCAGTTTCGGGCACTGCCAGCATACGAACAGCCTGTGTTCCGTCGGTAAGTGTCATCTTCTTAAAGGCAATCACATACCGGACATTTCCCTCCATCTGATAGAACCTCTTCACAGCGGGATCCCACTTGTACAGGATCAGCGCTTCGTTGGTGGTCGCACTGGAGGACAGGTCCACAAAGCCATCCTTTTCCGTAATGATACTACCGGCAACATCGCCCATATAGATGTTTAAGGTACGGGTCACCGTATAGGAAAGGATATAAGTGTTTTCTTTTTCATCCCACTTGATATCGACCTTTTGCGCCTTCTTTTCATTATCGGTCGCCATCAGGGAGAATGGGACTGTATGCTCAACGGACTCGCCGCTTGCCTTATCCCGGAAATAGTAAGTCTTGCCGTCTAAGATACCGGTGAGGTAATAGTAGCCTTCCGCTACCATAGGCGGGATCTGCACAACCGCTGTGCCGCCGCAGACGGTACAGATGCCGGTCTTGGTGCCGGCTGTTGTCTGGGTCGGTTCAACGGTGTAAGTCCATTTTGCCACAGTATGCTCAGCAAAATCACTTTGACCGCCGCAACTGTCACAGGCAAACCAGTGTCCGGTTTCATCCTTTAAATAGGTTTCATCCGTATGGGTATGCTCGTGAAGGGTCATAAGCATTGCAGGATAAACACCCGGCTGGCCCAGTTCGCTTTCCGGGACGCCCAGCATACGCCATTCGCCCTTGGCTTCGTTGTACTTAACAACCAGGATGTTTCTGTTGCTCAGCTTACGCAGAACTGTCACACCGTTTACTTCGTCGATCATAAAGGTATGACGGCCTCTGTAATTGGTTGTGTTCAGACCGGTATCCATCACACCGGTCTGACCGGTAACTGTGTCGCTGTCTTTAAGAACATCGTAGCAGTAAATTCTGGTCAGAGCACCGCTGGAAGGATTGGTATAGGTCAACTGGAAGCCAACCTCTGTGCCTTCGTTTGCCAGGGTAGGATCCTCGATGGTTACCTGCGTCACCCATTTATGGTTAAAATTATCGGTAGCCACCAGAGAATAAGGAACCGTATCCGTAGCCGTGCCGTGGCGGAAGAAGATCAGCTTCCCCTTTGCATTGGCTGCCAGATAGTAGTCTTCTCCCAGTTTGGGATCTGCAACCTGATAGCCCTTGATGCCGGTGCCGTAAAGGGTCTCACCGGGCAAGCCGCAAACGGTGCAAAGACGGCTCTGTGTGCCGTTTTCAGCATCGGTTACCCATTCTTCTCCATAAGTATGCTCATGCTTTGTGGCAAGCATCACCGGATAAACGTCTTCGTTGGCAAGCTCTGCTTCCGGCAGACACCACATACGCCAAGCGCTTTTCGCCTCGCTATACTTTACCACCAGAATGTTATCGGTGCCATAAGCGCGGATCACAGGCACGCCGTTCACTTCATCCATCAGGAAGGAGACCTTTGACGGATCGTTCACATAGTTTTCACTGACCGTTGCACCTGCACCGGCAGAAACGCTGTAGATATACTTGCCAGTTGCATCCACCATCTGGAACTCGCCCGAACCTGCCTGCAAGGCAGCCTGGAGGGTAACCATACTCAAAGTAGTGGTAGTTCTCAGGGAATAGGGGCTGGTTTCCGTATAGCCGCCGTTGGACTCAAAGGACAGGATCTGTCCGCCCACATTGGCTACCAGATAATAGCTGTTGCCGATTTCCGGTGCAGCCTCCTGCAGCATCTTTGTGGTAGTGCCGTGAATGGTCTGTCCGGCAGCCTGACAAACTGTGCAGTGCTGGGTCTGTGTGCCCTTCTGGGTATCCACAGTCCAGTTACCATAGGTGTGATCCGCGATCTGGATCTTCTCGTTGCAGGTGCCGCACAGCTGATAGTGCTTGTCGCCTTCATAGAACCACTTGCCGTCCGCACTCTGGCATTCGTGCGCTGCCAGTGTATGGCCACAGGCACACACCCGATCGCCTGCTGCATTTACTTCATATTCGTGATCTGCCACATCGGCTTTGCTTGCACATTCGCTGCACAAATGCCAATGCTGCTTTGCATCCTTTTCGTATTCGCCTCCAAAGCTATGCTGGTGAATATTAACCAGCATCACAGGGTAAACGCCCTCGTTTGCCAGTTCGCTTTCGGGAACACCCAGGATACGCCACTGCGCCTTGGCTTCATTATATTTGGCAACCAGAATATTGTCGTTGCTCAGCTTACGCAGAACGCTCACACCACCGACCTTGTCGATCATAAAGGTGTGGCGGCCCTTGTAGTTAACTGTGTTGGTACCGGTATCCATCACACCGGTCTGACCGGTCACTGTTGCGCTGTCCTTGAGAACATCGTAGCAGTAAATTCTGGTCAGCACACCGTTAGAGGGATTGGTATAGGTCAACTGGAAGCCCACCTCTGTGCCTTCGTTTGCCAGGGTAGGATCCTCGATGGTCACCGGCAGCACCCAGTTGTGGTTAAAATCATCGGTAGCCACCAGAGAGTAGGGGGTTGTATCCGTAGCCTGACCGTGACGGAAGAAGATCAGCTGACCCTTTGCATTGGCAGCCAGATGATAGCTGCTGCCAATGGCAGGCTCCGTTACCTGAGAAACCTTCATATCCGTGCCATAGAATGTCTCGCCCGGCAGTCCGCACTCGGTGCAAAGACGGCTCTGGGTGCCGTTTTCAGCATCGAAAACCCACTCAGTTCCAAAAGTATGCTCGTGCTTTGTGGCAAGCATAACCGGATAAACGCCTTCGTTGGCAAGTTCTTCTTCCGGCAGGCACCACATACGCCAAGCGCTTTTCGCCTGGCTGTACTTCACCGCCAGAATGTTTCCTGTGCCGTAAGCGCGGATCACCGGCACGCCGTTTACTTCATCCATCAGGAAGGAAACTCTGTCCGGATTTGTAATATAACCGCTGCTGACCGTTGCACCTGCACCGGCAGAAACGCTGTAGATGTACTTACCGGTGGGATCAACCATCTGGAATTCACCCTTGCCGTCCTGCAGCGCTGCGTGCAGGTTTACCTCACCCAGAACCTCGGTAGTACGCAGAGAATAGGGCGTTGTTTCCGTGTAGCCGCCTGTTGACAGGAAGGACAGAAGGGTTCCGCCCACATTGGCAACCAGATAGTAGCTGCTGCCGATCACGGGCTGTGTAACCTGTTCTACCTTTTCCGTAGTACCGTGAAACAGTGTTCCAACAGCCTGGCAGGCAGAGCAGATCTTGCCCTGTGTACCCTTTTCGGCATCTACTGCCCAGCTGTCGAAACTATGGTCCTGAATATTGATGTGGGCATTGCACTGACCGCACAGCTGATAGTGCTTGTCACCGTCAGGATACCACTTGTCGTCTGTGCTTGCGCAATCGTGGGGTGCCAGATTTGCGCCGCAAGCACAAACACCGTAGCCCAGGGAAGGATCATCCACAAAATTGTGGCTTTCTTTTGCCTTATCGCCACAGTCACAACTTCTCCAGTGACTGGTGTTGTCGAATTCATATTTGTCGCCGTAAGTATGGGTATGGTTGGTCACCAGCATTGCAGGGTATACGCCCTCGTTTGCCAGTTCGCTTTCCGGCACGCCCAGCATACGCCATTGGGACGTGGTCTCGTTGTACTTAACAACCAGAATGTTATCGTTACCGTATTTGCGCAGGACCTTCACGCCGTCCACTTCATCAACCCAGAAGCTGTGGCGGTTCTTATAAGGTGTAGCGCTGTTGGTACCGGTGTCCATAATACCGGTCTGACCAGCTGTAGTTGTATCCTTCAGCACATCCATACAGTAAATTCTGATCGTTGTGCCGTTGTTATTATAGGTAAACTGGAAGCCGCCCTCAAAATGCTCATTGGTCATAGTGGAGGACTCCAAGGTCACCAGAACTGCATCACTGACACTATCCGTTGTTACCAGCGAGTAAGGAGCGGTAGCCGTAACTGTACCGGTAGTGAAATACTTAACAGAGCCCTTCACATTGGCTGCCAGATAGTAACTCTCGCCAACCTTGGGGTCTTCTGCCTGAGAAACCTTATTGGTTGTTCCATAGAGAACCTGGGTATCATCACAGGAGGAACAAACCCGGCTTTGGGTGCCGTTTTCGGCATCCAAGCTCCATTGGCCATAGGTATGCTCGTGCTCCGTCTCCCCTGCGCCCAAAACAGGAACACAAGGCAAAACGATGCCCACCAGCAATACAAGTGCCATTATAATACTAAAAATCTTTTTGAGTTTCATAAACTACTCCTTGTTAACACTTGCAATGGGTAGCTTCTTTGTGGCGGGGCGGAAGCCCCGCCACAAATACATTTTAATCCTTTACCACGATTGCAACTGCATCTGCCACTTCACGGGGAAGCAGACCGTCGTCGCCCAAGATCAATGCCTTGGGATAGAATGCACCGGGTACATACATAGCAGTGGATCCGCCGCCGTCCAAATTCAGAACGGTAACGATATCCATATTCAGATCTACGAAGATCTGGTTTACATCGCTGTAAGTTGCATCCGCAACCGCAACCAATACCAGATCGCCTTCTGCATTCACACCCACAGCCGTGCGGTAATCGCGGGGAGATGTGATGTTCTGTGCAACACCGTCGATCATCAGCAGCTTGCCGCCGCCAACACCCTGCTGTACATTGCCTGCATAGGTGCTTTCATAGCCTGCTGCATCGCTGATCACATACTTGCCGTCTGTGGTCATACCGAACCAGTTGTCGGAGTAGTTACCGCCGGCAACCGGTGCCTGATATACCACGCCGTCAACGATCTGCATACCGTAAGGCTTCATTGTCTTGGTGCTGTTCAGATCGAAGAATCCGCCGTTGATCATTGCCAGCACATTTTCGCCGGAGTTCTTCATATCCCGGAAGTGCTTGACAACGGTCTTTGTTTCGCCGGGATTTGCAGCCGTGCTGGATTCGCTCCAGGCGCCTGCGGAAACCTTCAGCTCCACGCCTGCATTTGCATCGATCACAATGGCATAAGCCTCAACTTCGCCGTGATCGGCTGCAACATAAACGCTCTTATACTGGTCAACGCCCTCATACAAGGAAGTTACCTTCTGGCTCTTAAGCGCAAAATCATTGCCCAGATACAGGCTGGTGATATATGCCTTTGCAGCCTTATGATAGCCATACAGTGCCTGAACCATAGCCTTCAGTTCGGCAGATGCCTCTGCTTTTTGGTAAGTTCTGGTAATGTAAGCCAGGGGGCTGTAGGAAACAGCCAGGTTGTTTTCGCCATTGGAAACCACCACATTCATTTCCTGATGCAGGTTTTGCGGTGCAATGCCGGAAACCTCAATGTAGTACATACCGTCCTTGCTGACCGGCTCGTATACATTGCCGCCCTCGGTAAAGGTCAGGCCTTCCACTGTGTCTGCAGTGAAGTAGAAACGAGCAGCGGTTGCGTTCTCGTGAACGATGGATGCGCCGTAGAACTCCACGCCCGCAAGATCGTCCTGCACGCCAACGCCTGCTGCGTCCGCAGGCATTGTAACTGCTACATCAATGCCTTCGCCAGCCAATGCGCCGGTGTTGTAGCCGAAGTAGTTCTGTGCGGCACTGCCGTAGTTGAGCATTGCCTTGACCAGATTCTTTTCCGCATCGCTGTAGTCTTCGCTTGCCAGGATCATATCTGCGTAAGCGCGAACCGTGAATGTACCGTTAACCGTGAGACCGTCCACAGAAAGCACGATCTGATCGTTCATCTGTGCTGCTGCCAGAGGAACAAATACACTGTAAACCCGGTTGCTCTTCTGGATCAATTCCGCACTCACTTCCTCGCCTGCAACGGTAACCTTCACTTCACTGGGTTCTTCCATTGTCAGGTTAAAACTTACGCCGATGGTATCGCTGAGGGAAATGGTCCAGTCGATCATAGCCTTGTAGCCGCAGTCACAGCTTCTCCAGCAGCTTGCACCTTCGGATGCATATTCCGCAGTCAGGTTGTGGCTGTGCTGTGCCAGTTTCACAGGATAGTTGCCCTGCTCAGGAACCGCTTCTGCCATAGGAACAGCGATCATACGCCATTCATTTGCAGTTTCCAGCGTAACGGTCTCGCCGGTGGTTGCATCGGTACCGGTGTAGGTAGCGGTCATCTGCTTAATGACCAGAATATACTTGACACCGCTTTCATTCTGATACAGATAACCAGTCTCTGCGTCCCACATAAACTCGGAACGAGCCAGGTAGGTAGCATTGTCGTATACGCCACGGAACAGGGTCAGGCCGGTATCCACGATGCCGTCCTTGCCCTCGTCGTTCACATAGATGGCGCGGTCATTGTCGTTTTTGCTGTAGATGACATAAGTGCCTTCGGTGTTACCCAGGGTCACCTTTGTCTTCAGGATCTTAGTATTGTTGGGATCATTGGTGGTGTACAGGGAGTAACCGGAAGTGGTCAGAACGCTCTCCGGGTTATTCTGTGCGGTTCTGCCTGCATTGCGCAGGTAGTACAGCTCGCCGTTGATCTCGGTCATCAGGAAGTAATCCTTACCGCCGGAAACGGTGTAAGCTGCAGTCTCTTCGTTGTAAACAGTCTCTGCAAGACCAGCCTTCAGCTCGCCCTCGCTGTCCACTGTGTCGAAGTAGGGGCTGGAAACTGTCATTTCATAGCCGCAGACTGTACAGGATGCGCTCTGCTGCTTTGTTGCAGGATCCAGAGTCCACTGGCCGAAGCTGTGGGTGCTCAGATCCTTCTGGCCGCAGTCGCAGACGGTCCAGTGGTTTTCACTGTCGCTGGAATACTCCTGACCAAAGCTATGGGTGTGGACATTTACCAGCATTGCAGGATATACGCCCTCGTTTGCCAGTTCGCTTTCCGGCACGCCCAGCATACGCCATTCGCCCTTAGTCTCGTTGTACTTAACCACCAGGATATTGTTGTTGCTCAGCTTGCGCAGAACCTTTACGCCGTTTACTTCTGCAATCTCAAAAGTATGACGGCCCTTGTAGTTTGCGGAGTTGATACCGGTATCCATCACGCCGGTTTGGTTGGGAACATCCGTTGTATCCTTCAGCACATCGTAGCAGTAAATTCTTGCCAAAGCTTCGGTGGAAGGATTGGTGTAGGTCATCTGGAAGCCCACCTCAGTGCCTTCATTTGCAGTAGTGGGATCTTCGATGGTCACCGGCAGCACCCAGTTGTGGTTAAAGTTGTCGGTAGCCACCAGAGAGTAAGGAGCGGTATCGGTAGCCTGACCGTGACGGAAGAAGATCAACTTGCCACCGGCATTGGCTGCCAGGTAGTAGCTATTGCCGATCACAGGCTCCGTAACCTGAGAAGCCTTCAGGTCTGTACCGTAAAGGGTCTCAGCGGCTGCGCCGCAGACGGTGCAAAGACGGCTCTGTGTGCCATTTACTGCATCCACGGTCCAGCTATCTGCCGCAGTATGCTCGTGGGCAACAGACAGCATAACGGGATATACGCCCTCATTTGCCAGCTCGCTCTCTGCTACAGCAAAAATACGCCAGGCGCTCTTAGCATCACTGTACTTAGCCGCCAGAATATTCTTAGTGCCGTATGCCCGGATCACAGGCACGCCGTTTACTTCATCCATCAGGAAGGAAACCTTCGCAGGATCTGTAACATAACCGCTGCTGGTAGTTGCACCTGCGCCGGCAGCAACGCTGTAGATATACTTGCCGGTTGCTTCTACCAGCTGGAATTCACCCTTGCCGGATTGCACTGCCTTTTCCAAAGTAACTGTAGCCAGTGTTGCAGAGGTTCTTAAGGAATAGGGGGTTGTTTCTGTATAGCCGCCGGATGCCAGGAAGGACAAAAGCTGTCCGTTCACATTGGCGGTCAGGTAATAGGTCTCACCCACAACCGGGGTCTTGATCTGCTTCTGCTGGGTGCCGTAAACCACTTCGCTGTAACCGCAGGCGGTACAGCTGCGGGTGTGGGTATTGTTTGTATTATCGTGGGTAGCTTCCCCGTAAGTATGGGCAATTTCTTCCGCATAACTGCCGCACCAGCAGCCATAGCTATGGCCGGTGTCGGTGATCTTTGCGATCTGCGCACCGGACTGGTGCTGGTGGATTGCCATCAGGGAAACAGGATATACGCCCTCGTTAGCAAGCTCTGCTTCGGGAACGCCCAGTATACGCCATACATTATTGGTTTCGCCGTTTACGGTCTGAGGCACCTGCTTGATTACCAGCACATTTGCGTTGCCGGTGCTCTTGATAACCTTTTCGCCGCCCACTTCAGCAATGTAGAAATTGTGACGGTTAATGTTCGGTCCGCTGGTGTTGGCACCGGTGTCCATAATGCCGGTCTGACCGGCTACGGTTGCATCCTTCAGGCTGTCCATACAGTAAATTCTGGACAGGGCATCATTGGAAGGATTGATGTAGGTCAGCTGGAAGCCCTGGTCGTGTCCGTTGCCATCTGTAAGGGCAGAGGGATCTTCCAGTGTTACCAGTGCAGTCCAGTCGTGGTTAAAGTTATCGGTAACGACCAGAGAGTAAGGTACGGTATCGGTAATCTGACCGTGACGGAAGTACATCATTGTGCCGTCCACATTGGCTGCCAGATAGTAGCTGTTGCCCACTACGGCGTCATCTGCCTTGACAATGCTCTGCTCGTATACAATCTCCTCATAGCCGCAGACAGTACAGGTGCGGCTTGCAACAGAACCGTTGACTGTGGCTGTGCCGTATGTATGTGCTTCCATTTCTTCATCCACCGCACCGCAGTGGCAGCCGTAATAATGGCCTTCGTTGGTGATCTTGCCGATCTGTTCGCCTGCCTCGTGCTGGTGGGCAGTCATCAGGGAAACGGGATATACGCCCTCGTTAGCAAGCTCTGCTTCGGGAACACCCAGCATCCGGTAAGTTTCCGTGCTTTCAAAGTACTTAACCACCAGAATGTTATCGTTCCCGTATTTGCGCAGGACCTTCACGCCGTCCACCTCATCAACCCAGAAGCTGTGGCGGTTCTTATATGGTGTAGAGCTGTTAGCGCCGGTATCCATAATGCCGGTTTGACCGGCTGTAGTTTCATCCTTCAGCACATCCATACAGTAGATTCTGGTAATAGTGCCTTTGTTATCGTAGGTAAACTGGAAACCGCCCTCAAATTTTTCATTGGTCAAAGTGGAAGATTCCAGAGTAACGGGAACTGCAACAGCAATACGCTCTGTGGTTACCAGAGAGTAAGGCGCTGTTGTGGTAACAGTGCCGGTGGTAAAATACTTCAGCACGCCTTCCACATTAGCTGCCAGGTAGTAGCTTTCGCCGATCACAGCTTCTTCAGCCTTAGCCACTGTCTGATCGTATACAGTCTCTACATAGCCACAGCCTGTACAGGTGCTGGTGGCAACGATGCCATCAACCGTGGGCTTGCCGAAGGTATGTGTATGCTCCTTCAGCAGCATAACGGGATATACGCCCTCGTTTGCCAGCTCTTTCACAGGAACACCCAGCATACGCCATACATTATTGGTTTCGCCGTCAACGGTCTGGGGGACCTGCTTGATTACCAGCACATTTGCATTGCCGGTGCTCTTAATGAGCTTCACGCCGTCCAGATCTTCAATATAGAAATTGTGGCGGTTAATGTAAGGTCCAGCGGTGTTTGCGCCGGTGTCCATAATGCCGGTCTGACCGGCCAGCGTTGCATCCTTCAAAGTGTCTGTGCAATAAATTCTGGACAGGGCATTGCTGGTAGGATTGATGTAGGTCATCTGGAAGCCCTGATCGTGTCCGTTGCCGTCTGTAAGGGCAGAGGGCGCTTCCAGAGTCACAGGAAATGTCCAGTTGTGATTGAAGTTATCGGTCACAACCAGGGAATAAGGTACGGTATCGGTGACTGTGCCGTGACGGAAGTACATCATCGTGCCGTCAACATCCGCACCCAGGTAATAGCTTTCGCCGATCACAGGTTCTGTTGCCTGCTCTAAGTTTTCACCGTAAATGGTTGCATCTGCGGTGAGCACCAGATTGCCGACAGGGGCGATCAAGCCCACAACCAGCGCCAGTGCCAGGATCATACTAAAAATTCGTTTGGTCTGCATAGGTCTTCCTCCTTATATTTTATGCTTAGATAAGGGGTCGCCGGGTATTTGCTTCGCTGGGATTATTTTTTCTTCTTTTCTCTTTTTTTGCCAAAGATCAGAACTGCCAGTCCGAAAACCACCAGCACGCCAGCCACTGAGATCAAAATAGGATCCAGCTTCACTGCCTTTTCTGTCTGTTCTTCTGCTGCATCGTCCTCGGTGGTGGGTTCTGTGTTCTTCGCATCCTTCAGTGCAGGAATGCCCTCCACTGCAGTTGCGCCGCAAATGGTGCATTTTCCGGTGCGGCTGCCCTCTGTACCCACGGCAGGCTCCTTGGTCACAGTCCAGTTGTCCACCTGGTGCAGCTGCAGCGCATCCTTCTCGCCACATTCACAGGGGAACCAGTGGCTGTACTCGTTGGATGCCAACTGGTCGCTAAAGCTGCATTGGTGTAAGGTCACAAAACGCACTGCCACAGCCTTGCCCTCTGCAACCTCGGCGGCAGGAACGCTGAGCATATGCAACTCCTCTTCGCCGTTTTTGTTGTTTTTCATCATCTTTACTGCAAGGATATATTTTTCATCCCCACGCATAGCAAAGATCTGCCGGTTGTTTCCATCCCAGTAGAAGCAGTGGCGCTTCATATCCAGGGTGGAGTTGATACCGGTGCTGATAATACCCTCATTGGTCACATCCGCAGAATAGATCTTGTGGGTATTCTGGCCGCTGGCGTAGCCCAGATAAAAGCCCTGACCCAGCTGCTCCAATGTGAATTCCTTCAGGTTCTTATCTTCGGTATCACTGGTTACATATAAGGAATAAGGCATGGTGTCGGTAACACTTTCAGCCCGGGCAGAGCTGGTCACACGGTAATAATAATCCACACCGTCCACTGTGGCGCACAAATAGTACTTGCCGCCCACAACCGGCTCATTGACCTCATCAAAGAGGACCTCAGCACTTACGCTGACGGAAAAACTCAAAACGATTCCGATCAGCAGTGCAAAAATAACAAGCTTTTTCATCATATTTCGTCAACCTTCTCAATCAGCCTTCCTGCCGGGCCATATAACGGGCGTATGCAGCCTCATAGCATTCAATCACGTCCTGCAGGCCCATATTGTTCAGGTTTTCCACATAAGCATCCCATTCGGTATCGATATCGCTGTCGCCGGTGATGAAGGCGGCAAACATCTGGGATACATACTTGGTAACATCGGTCCACTTCTCTGTGTAGATCTCGTTCTCGCTTTCGGACAGGGAGAGCGCATCCTCACGAATGACCGTCTTTGCATAGGGCAGGCAGTTTTCCTTCACGCCCTTGGGCAGCAGGTCGGAGGTTCCGTCGGGATTGATACGCATAGCGTGGAATTTGCCGATGTAGGGAGTGCCGGAGTAGCTGTGCTTGGCTTCCCAGCCGTCGGGCTTCTCATAAGGCTTATAGGAAACGCCTTCTTCTACCCATTCCCAGTCAACGCCTTCTTCACCCAGCCACAAAGACAGGTTGTAGATCGTGCCTTCCTCATTGAGGGGGTTTTCTTCGGTTGCAAAGAACGCATCCATATAAGCCAGTGCAGCATCCAGGTTTTCACAGGTGGTGCTGATCATAGCACCCCATTTTCTTGCAATGGTGGGCTCTGCAAACACAGGAGTGTCGGTATACTCAGAGGTCAGGGGCTGGCTGATCCAGTAATTCTCCACGCCGTCTTTGTAGCTGCTCTTGGGAACATTGAGCATACGGGTAGAAACGGAAGTGTGGTTTTCGTTGATAAATGCCTGCATCATACTGGACTTGGCAGAGAACATATCCGGATCCAGCAGACCCTCTTCCACCAGACCGCGCAGATATTTGATCATCCGGCGGAACTGCTCCTGATTGAAGCCAACGATCACATTGCCTTCATCATCCACATGCAGGCCGGGGTCGGTATCTGTACCGAAAGCGGGATACAGCCAGGTAGTCAAACGGCTGCCGTAGCCGGCGTGGCCAGCTTCATAAACCGTCATAGGAATGTACTTGGAATCGGTTGCGCCATAGTGGGCATCCAGATCCCGCAGAAGTTGTGTCAGCTCATCCACGGTTGCAGGGACCTTTTCCCAGCCGACCTCAGTCAGGTGGTCACCGCGGAAGTAAGCGATATTGGTACAGCCGGTCAGGGTGTACACATAGTAAGGCAGGGTGTAAACCTCGCCTTCTGCGCTCATAACGCCGTCAAACAGATCCGGATTTTCCAGATATGCCTTGGACAGGTTGGGCATCTTGTCCAGATGCTCCATATAGTTGACCAGTGCACCGGCTTCGCCGTAAGCATTGATTCTCTGCAGGCTCAGACCAAAGGTGGCAGCGGCAGAGAAGAGGATATCGGGCATCTGCTCCATATCCACGAACAGCAGGGGTGCCTGCTCATCGGTCAGATAGCGATAGGACATATCCACGCCAACCGCGTCAGCCATCAACTGCAGCAGGTAGGATTCGTGGGCATCCTGCAGGGAGGTACCCATACTCAGCTGGGGCTTGCCCTCCAGCGGATAGATATCCGTATTTACAAAATCACCGGGATCCACAACCACCGGGCGGTTGTTCTCGTTAGCTTGGGTTTCGGTGCTGCCGCCCTCACCGCAGCCGGTAAACAGAGCGCACACCATCACGACAGACAGCAGCATAGCAAGAATTCGTTTCATTTTCAGTTCTCCTTTGCATTGTGTTTTGCGCACAGCTTTTTCAGCCCAAACGCATCTGTGCATTTGGCAGGGTTCCCTTTTTCTTCATTTCCGTTTTTCCTGCAAAATACATTTTTGGTTTTTTCTGGATTGCATTTCCTTTTTAGGTGTAGGATTTGCGTTCTTTAGTCTATTCAACTAAAACATATCCATTTACACAAGATAATTTTATTCTAAGTAGCCTAAATTGTACACTGAAAAAAATTGCATATAGGTGGAATTTTCATTCATTAAGAATAAAGAAAAATTCTTCCAGCCCCTTGATTTCCGATGTAGCGCCCTATATAATGGTTTTATCCTACATTTTCTGCAAATACAAATGTTTTTCGGAGGTGCGTCTATGAATATTACCGATCCTTCCCTGCATTTTGATCTGCTTTCTGTGATCGAATTACATCTGCCTGCGCAAAACTGCGTCATCGCTCCCCGTCAGTACAGCACCCTTTCTTTCCGCGTTCGTGGCAGTGCCACGATCCACAGTGAGGAAGACACCTTCCAGGCGGATGACGGTGCTGTTCTGTTTATTCCTGTGGGGCATACCTATAATATCCAGTCTGATGCAGAGCATATCCTTTGCATTAACCTGAATACCTTCGGAGAAGCGATCCCCGCTCCGCAGCTATTCATCCCAAGAAATGTACCTGTGCTTGCAGAGGCATTTTCCTCCATCTTCCAGGCGTGGAACAGCAAACGCCCCGGCTATTATCATAAATGTATGTCCCTGCTTCACCAAATTCTCAGCCAGTTGGACAAGCAGTGCTCTGCCGCCTATCAATCCCCTTCCTTCCTGTCCATTAAGCACGCGGTGCAATATATGCATGAGCATTTTACCGACCCGGCTATGAAAGTACCCACATTGTGCCAGATCGCCAATCTGTCTGACACCCAGTTCCGGCGTCATTTCTTTGAGGTTTATCAGACCACTCCCATTAAATACCTGCAAACACTGCGGATCAATTACGCCTCCGACCTACTTTTGAGCAGTTTGCTGAGTGTGGATGAGATCTCCTTTATGTCCGGTTTTTCCGACCCGAAATACTTTTCCTTTGTTTTCAAGAAACTCAAACACTATCCCCCCTCTGTATTCCGGGACTCTGTGTAAAACGGTAAACAAACGCATATTCCTCCAAAATAAAAGGAAACAATTTTGGGAGGTGGCTCAAATCTCGAGCCACCTCCCGTTTTATCAAATTCCTGTTTATCGGTCAGTTACCAAATTGACAATTGATAATTGACAATGGACAATTATATATCGCGGGTGAATATCTAAAAAATACAAAAAAAGAATGACGCGTCATCTTGAGCGAGCAAAGCGAGTCGAAAGATCTTCGCACCAATTTAACCTATAATGCCAAATATGTGCGTAGATTCTTCGACTTCACTGCGTTTCGCTCAGAATGACGCGATGGTTGTTTGCTATTATTTAAGGTTGCAGTCCGCGCAATGATCATTTTCATCATTTCCGAAGGAAATACCGAAATTGTCCATTGTCAATTGTCCATTGTCCATTCGCACGACAGTGCGTCAAACAGAAATTTGACGAAGCGCGCTATTTTATCATTTCATATCTGTTTTATCTATGATCAGCTTTTCCCCAAGGACTTTGACCAGCGCCCCATCGTCTGGCTGCTTTTCCATAATCACATAATCAATCTCATCAAAGCCAAAGCCTTTGTGCATATATTTTTTTCCAACCTTCGAAGTGTCTGTCAGCAAAACAGTCTTAGCGCTGTTTTTGTGCATTTTTCGTATAATATCCAGGCGCACCGCATCATTGGAGCTAAATCCTTCCGAGGTAATACCACTGCAGGAAAAGAACAGCACATCTGCATTGAAGCGCTCGATATTACCGGCTGTTATGGTTCCTGTAAAATCGTAGCCCTCATACAGTCTCCCCCCAAGGCAAATTACACTTACAGTGGGGCTGCCCTTCAAAATATCGATAATATCCGGGCAGGATGTGATCACTGTCAGATTTTCCATCTTGTGGAGCAATCTTGAAAACTGGGTCACCGTACTGCCTGAAGGCAAGAAAACGGAGGTATTGTCCTTCAATAAACCAACTGCACAGGCTGCGATCTTCCTTTTGGCATTGATATTGGTGTTGTTTCTTGTAAATGCGGGCGGGTCACAATTAACGCCACTGGCAGCAGTAGCACCGCCCCACACCCGCTTAATGCGTCCCTGCTGCTCCATTTTCTGCAGATCCCGCCGGATGGTGGCTTCGCTGGCATAAACCGCCTGGGTCAGTTGCTCCACCGTTGCGCTGCCCTGCTTGTTCAGGATCTCATAAATCTTTTCCTGCCGTTCCTTCATAATGCCCTCCTCTTGTTTGATTGATTGAATTTTAATTTATAATGATCGAAATGTCAATATTGATCGTCTAAATCCTCCGGATGATTGAATTTCGCTCATTATAATGATATAAGAAGGTTATAAACAAGGAGGGATACTATGTTTGGAGCGCATCAGACAGGCATTTACGAAAAAGCATTTGATCCGAAGATCAGCTGGCGTGAGCGATTGGACAGAGCGGCAAAGCTGGGCTTTGACTATGTGGAGATCAGCATAGACGAAACAGACGCGCGGCTGGCACGACTGGACTGGTCGCGGGAAGAAAAGAAGAAACTGTTAGACACGATGTGGGATGCAGGTGTGGATATCCGCTCTATGTGCCTGAGCGGACACCGCCGTTTTCCTTTCGGAAGCGCCGATCCTGCCATCCGGAAAAAAGCCCACGAAATTATGGAAAAGGCAATTGATTTTGCCGGTGAACTGGGCATCCGGGTAATACAGCTTGCAGGATATGATGTATATTACGAAGACTCCACTGCCGACAGCGTCAAGCGCTTTGCAGAGGGGATGCAGTGGGCTGTAGACAAGGCAGGCAGCGCCCAGGTGATGCTGGCTATGGAGATTATGGACACCCCGTTTATGAACTCGATCAGCAAGCACCTTCCCTACGAACGGGCGATCAATTCCCCCTGGTATAAGGTGTATCCCGATCTGGGCAATCTTTCTGCCTGGCCTGAAAACGATCCTGCAGCAGAGCTGGAAAAGGGCATTGGCAGTATTGTGGGTGTGCATATAAAAGACACCTTGCCGCCCAGGGATGATTTTGCAGGGCAATTTAAGTGTGTCCCCTTCGGAACAGGCTGCGTGGATTTTCCTGCCCGCTTTGCACAGCTGGAGCAGCTGGGATATACAGGCCCTTATATGATTGAAATGTGGTATCAGGACGGTACCGATGATGTTATGCAGATCGCAAAGGCTGCAAAATGGCTTGACGAACAGTACGAAAGGAAATAATATGCTGGAACAATTAAAAGAAGAAGTATTTGTGGCAAATCTGAAGCTGAAGGAATATAACCTTATTACCCTCACCTGGGGAAATGTATCTGCAATTTCTGAGGACAGACGCTATGTGGTGATCAAGCCCTCAGGGGTTGACTACGGCGAAATGACAGCCCAGCAGATGGTGGTTACCGATCTGGAGGGCAATGTGGTGGAGGGTTCTCTTCGTCCCTCCTCCGATCTGCACACCCACCTGGAGCTTTACCGCAATTATCCCCAGATCAAAGCTGTGGTACATACCCACTCCAGATGGGCAACTGCAACTGCGCAGGCAGAGCTGCCTGTAGACTGCTACGGCACCACCCACGCAGACAGTTTTTACGGACAGGTCCCCTGCACCCGCCACCTGACGGAAGATGAGATCCGTTACGACTATGAGCTTAACACAGGTAAGGTGATCGTGGAAACCTTCAACACCCGCAATCTCGATCCTGCAAGTGTGCCTGCGGTTCTTGTCTGCAAGCACGGTCCCTTCGCCTGGGGCGAAACAGCGAAAAAAGCAGTGGAAAATGCACTGGTGCTGGAGGAGTGTGCCTATATGGCATTCATCTGCAAGACCCTCACAAACGGAGCAGTCACCCCTGCCCCCCAAGCGCTGCAGGACAAGCACTATTTCAGAAAGCACGGCAAGGATGCCTACTACGGACAAGTGTGAGGGAGGACAGAAAATGATCGAAAGATACATCGGTAAAACCATACAGTGTGCCTGCGGCAAAGAGCATAAGTCAAAGGTTGAAACCATTGTTATTCAAAAGGGCGTTATTGACAACGAACTGATAGCCTTTCTGAAGGGCCACGGCTACCAAAGACTTACGGTCGTATGCGACAAAAAAAGTTACCGTGTTGCAGGAAAAACTGTTTGCAGTGCGCTGGATAAAAATGCCATCGGCTACAAGCTGCACATTTTCCAGGCAGAACCCCTGACCCCTGACGAGCACTCCGTAGGAAACCTCACAATGGGTCTTGATATGGACTGCGACATCCTTTTGGCTGTGGGCAGCGGCACGATCAACGATCTTTGCCGTTATGTCAGTGCAGTGGTTGGCAAGGAATTTTGCACCGTCGGCACAGCCCCGTCTATGGATGGCTATATTTCCGGCGGCTCTGCGCTGATCTACAACGGTCTGAAGATCACCTTTGAGACCCACACGCCCAAAGCCGTGTTCTTTGATCCTACTATTTTGGCAAACGCCCCCAAGGATATGATCGCTGCCGGCGCAGGTGACCTGCTGGGCAAGATCAGCTGCCTGACCGACTGGCGCTTGTCTACCATTATAAACGGCGAATGGCATTGCGATTTTATCTCGGACATCGTAAATGCTGCCATTGAGAAAACCGTATCCGCCCGCGACGGCCTTGCCTGCGGAAACAGCAATGCCTGTGCCACATTGCTGGAAGCGCTTCTGCTTTCCGGCGTTTGTATGGACTACGCAGGCAATTCCCGTCCCGCCTCCGGCTGTGAGCATCATATGTCACATTTTTGGGAAATGCGCTATTTGCAGGAAGGCAGACCGGCTGTTTTCCACGGAACAAAGGTGGGCATCGGCACAGTGATCTCCCTGAAGGCATATGAATACATCACAAAGCTCACACCGGATTTTGATGCCATCAAAAAGCGGGAGCGCACCCCCTTTGCCCAATGGGAGCAGGCGATCGGCAAAGCATTTTGGGGTGCAGCCGATGAGGTGGTGGCGCAGGAAAAGAGCTGCGGCAAAAACGATGTAGAAAAGCTTCTGCCCCGTCTGGACTGTATCCGGGAAAACTGGAGCAAGATCCAGGCACTGGCAGGAAGTATTATTTCCTGGAAAGAAGTGGAAAGCATCCTGCTGCAGCTTGATGCACCCACCAAGCCGGCAGACATTGGCGTAGAGAAGGAAATGGCACTGCAAGCGATCCTGTATGCCAAGGAGATCCGCAACCGCTACACCGTACTGCAGCTGCTTTGGGACTTAGGCGAGCTGGAAAATTTTGCAAATTCTGTAATTGGGGAATATTATACAAACTGACCAAGCAAAGGGGCGCATTGCAAAAACTGCAATGCGCCCGAATACTATGCAATTGTGGTTATGTGCTGTTAAATTACTGTTTGACGGTCTGTTGTACCGCCTCGCCACTTGCCTCCCCTCATAGGGGAGGTGCCCAGTGCGCACACTGGGCGGAGGGGTTGTCCTATCCTAAGAAGTACACTCCCCCAGTCACCTGCGGTGACAGCCCCCTCAGGGAGGGGGCCAAGGG
>JAZNDD010000175.1:0-5325 GCA_045587865.1 Faecousia sp. | reverse complement strand
GTACTTTCATAACAATGACAACCCGTAGGGATACCCCTCCAGGGGCGTCCCTACACTGCTTTTCGGTCACTTGCAGCGGGAGGCTGATAGCCTCCCCTACATTTTTGTTTCGTTAGCTTTGGGTAGATTCTTCTGTTTCTTCCTTTTTCTTGTCCTTAAAGACCTTTTTGTGAAGGCTGGGAACAAACCAGACCGCTGCAAATACGATGCCTGCATTGACCAGTGTAATTACGGGGATGCCCCAGGTCTGCAGAGCCTTCAGGATGAATTCTGCAGTGCGGAGTTTACCCGCCTTTGTAACAAACTGCATTGCGGTGTCATTCAAAGAATCGTAAGCCTCTCTTGCTTCTGCGATCCGGGTCTTATCTCCCAAAGTAACAATACCGATCGCTTTGATCTGTGCATCCACTTCCTCAGCGGCAGCCTTTGCTTTCTGCAAGGTTCTAAGCTTACCTTCTGCGCTGGTCAGCTTACTGTAGGAGACTTTCTTACGCTCCTGCATATACAGCTTATCTGCTGCCTCTCTTGCCTCTGTGATGGCAGGCTCTGCTTCCAGGGTGATCTCCTTGGGAATTGCCTGGATCAGGCTTTCCACATACTTAACAAACTCTTTTCTCAGTTCGGCAATCTGTGCTTCTGCCTCTTCCAGAATAGCGGTATCCACCAGCACTCTCTGTCCGGCAGTCAAGGCATTGAAATCTGCACGGATACCCACAACCTCCGGCTCATGGTCCAGAGTCAGGGGGAACTTATCCTTCAGGTCGTTGATGCGTTTTTGCATTGCTGCAGCAACCCGCTCATCATTCAGACCGGTTGCCTTGATATAGGCAGCAGACAAAGCATCGTAGTTCTTTGTATACTTCTGCTGACGGGTATTAAAGGCATTGTAGACATCCATATAGCCCTGCAGCAGCGGGAGGGTGTCCGCATCCACTTTATCAATCTCAATGGTGTCGATCATGCACTCCAGAAGATCCGTTTCTGCTTCCTGCAGTGCCTCCAAAGACTGAACCAGTGCCTTATAGCGCAGGGACAGATTTTCGTAGGCAGAACGGGCTTCCTTAATGGCTGTTTCGCTTTCCAGCGTTACATCCACGCAAGCCTTTTGGATCATTTCATCCACAGCGCCAGCAATTGCCCAGTCCTCATCCGTTACATTCAGAGGCAGCATCATCAGGTCTGTACCGGCACCGAAGTAAAGGTCACCATCCTCGCTGAACAGAATCATGCTTGCCCGCAGATTCATAATTCGGGCATTGGATTCTACCTTCACCTGACCCTGAGGTGCATCCCAATCCTGCAGAACGATCCGCTGGAAGCCGCCATTATCGTCAAAGGTAACATAGATGGATTTGGTTTCCACGTCGAAGAGCATATTCCGGCAGTTCTGTGTGCGTCCGCCACCGTCATAAACCTTGGACTTATCGAAGGAGATAACCTCCTGCACATCGAAGGTCAGCTTTTCCCGGTCAAAGGTAAAGCAGAACAATGTTTCAGAAACGATGGACCAGAATCTTCCGTCCACCGCCGGATCCTTTGCGATACATCCGATCAGTGGGATCTGGCTGGGCAGACCGGAGATGTAATCTCTGGGATCCAGGGTTGCAATGGTTTCCCGCTTTTCATAGTCATAGACAAGAATCAGGGAAGAGAGCTTGCTGGAGTCGATGTTGTTGACCGCATAGCCGCCGTTCATTGTGGTTGCGGCAAACAGCAGCTTATCGTGATACACCAACTGAGGAACTGCCAGCTGCTTAGTTGCCTCCCGGTCATAGAACCAGCGACCGGTGCGGGTATCATAGACAACGATGGAGCCGCCTACATACTGCTTATCGGGAATCGTACCGGCAAACACATAGCCATCACCGGCGGTCAAACCGTGGACACGCTTCTGGCCGGTTTCTGCGTGGTCCAGACGCCAGCGCTGGATCCATTCTTCTGTTTCCACATACATTTCGTTCAGGGTTGTGGAAGAATAGGAGCCGGTATAGTGCTTGCCCTCGTAGAAGATCTGGGAGTCGGTCTGACCGGCTGCCGCACTGATCTTCGTTATGGTGTTGGTCTTGGTGTTAAATACCGCAATTTTATGGTTATTAAATGCACCGATATAGATCTCGTTGGAGCCTTCCGGACCGTTAGCAAGGCCACGGACATCGGATGCGCCGGTGCCGTACTGGCTCAAGGATGCCCATGCCCGTTCCTCGTAATTGACCATATCGTACAAACGAAGCTCCACGGACTTATTGAAGGTGAGCATGTACTGCTGGCCATCAATGGTCACCAGGTTGTTGGAGGACTTAAAGCCGATGGCACTGTTCATACCAGGCACCTTGGCAAATTCCTTGGTTTCCACATCGTAGGAATAGATGCCATAGCCACTTACAACGAAATACTGCTTGCCATTATACACCTCGGACGGTCTGCCGGAGATCATATTGGGAAGACCGATATCCACCAATTCCATTGTTACCGGATCAACAGCAGTACAGCCACTGTAGGCGCCGCCGCCGGTGCCCAACATGAACAGTTCACCATTGCCTATTTGTGCAAAACCGCCTACATATTCCGTGGTGCTCTTGCAAGCAGACACATCCAGTGTTTGCACGATCTGCTTGGTGTTCAGGTCATACTTATAAATGATGTCATAGACATTGTTAGAGGAAATAAAGTACAGATAATCACCGAGCTGCTGAACGCTGCGGATTTTGACGCCTGTACCCTTGTTCACACCATATCTAACATCGGCTAACAATTCGAAGGTGTCGGTTTCGGGATCGTAGCAGTGGACTCTGCCGTCATAGTAAGTGCCAAAATAAATCTTACCGTTTGCAGCAGGATAGACACTATAGGAGCCGTTTGCACCTTCCAGACCTGGAACCTTTGTAAAGTTCTTGGTTTTGAAGACTTCACCGGTTATGGGATTATAGCGAACCAGGAACTTACTTTGTCCACCGATCCAGATGTTGCCGTCCTGGTCAATGGCGCAGGTTTCCGGACGCTTAAACAGGCCCATAACTCTGCCAACCAGTTCGTCGGTATCCACATCGTAAATGATCATACATTCGCCTTCCATAGGCACGAACAGATACTTGTGTCCGCCGATCTCGGAAAGAACTGCACCGGCAGTTGCGTCGCCGGTAACCATAATGTTATCCGCTGCGATAATGGGAGCAACCTTCTTTTCTGCCTCTTCGGTTTCATAATCCAGCTTGCCCCGCTCGCAGATCAGCTGGGAGAAGTTCATATAGGAATAGGTGTTATAGGGAGAGATTTCGTAGGATTCGAATACAACGATGTATTCCTTGCCTGCTTCAAAGTCCCAATAGCCCAGATAGGTGTGGATACCATCCACCAGTTTATCGGAGCCGTCATTATACATAATGACCTTGCCCACACGGTTGGAGGGGTCCATTGCCTTTTCAATATCCTGGGTATCTCCGGGCAGAATGTAGATTGCTGTAACACCACCGGATACCATCTGGGCATGTTCCAAGCTCACGGTGAATGTACCGCTGCCGGGGCTCTTAATACGGAATGCACTCCATGCACCTTCCGAAGTACCGTATACACGGTAGCCACCGTTACGATAGAAACGGCTGAGCTTCATCACCGGAGTTACCTTTCCGGAGGAATCCACTTCGATCAACGTATCGCTGGCATTTTCCCACTTCCAGTTCAGTTCACCGGTGCGCCACATAGTATTCAACTGATCAAACACATGGGAAACATAGGTGGTTGCGTTGGGGAATACACCATTGAGCTGGTCGCCCTGGTCAAAGTTGTAAACCGTACCGTTATAGATCTTTTCCTTCTTCACGGTGCCGTCACTGCGGACACCATCCAGGCTCATAATGATTTCCTGAATGTACAAAGTAGCACCCTTTTGGAAGTCAATTACCAGCACATACTCTTCTTCCATACCGAAGGTGTACTCGCCTAAGTAGAAGGTGTCCTTTTTATCGAAGATCGCGCCCTTGACCAGCAGGTTTTCGCTTGTCATTGCAGCCTGGATCTTCTCTTGGGTCAAGATCACTTCATTGGGTGCGGGGATCAGATAGATGTTCGCCACAGACTGGCTGGCCGCACTGGTGACCAGACGAATGTCATAAGTATCTGTGCCGGGGTTCTTAATGCGGAAAGCATACCAGGCGTATTCAAATTTCCGGAAATTACCGGACTTATTACGGAAGCGCAGGCAGCCGGTACGGAAGGTAGGCCAATCGATGGTACCGCCGGTGGTCTCAAACTTCCACAGGCTCTCCCCTGCAATATACTTGTCTTCCAGATAGTTGGAAACATAGTAAGTAGTGCCGGAGGTATATTTACTACCTGCAGACTTTGCATCCAATGTAGGATCGTCCTTACTCAGGTTGAAATTATACTTCTGCTCCTTCACTGCGGGGATCGGTTCTGCCACCTTGGGAACCTCCAGAGAAATGGAGTCCATATACCAGCTTGTGGTCGTTCCAGTGGTTTTTACCAGAATGATATACTCACCGGTAGCAGCAAAATCATATTCGCCCACAACGCTCTGGGTCATTTTGCCGGAGAATTCTGCTGCGCCTACATAGTATTCTTCCTTTGCTGCAGCCAAAAATTCTGCTCTTGTCATAGTTGTCTGGGGTGCGGGGAAAATGTAAAGATCAGCAGTCTGGTTTGCCTGGAATGCCTTGTTTACATTCACGGCAAATTTGCCGGTCTTGGTAACATTCACGCGTAGTGCGATCACATTACCAACGGCAGAGGACTTGATCTCTTTGCCGTACTTGTTGATAGCCATAATAGGCTTACCGTTTTCATCTGTTGTGTAACGGAAATAGAAACCGCCTGCGCCGGTAGACAAATATTCGGAATTAAGGAGAATCTGCTCGAAGAAGTCCGTTCCTTCAAATGTCCAGTTCAGTTTGCCACCGGCATACTGATCTGCAATACATTCTTTTACGGTCTTTCCGCAGTGGTAGCACTTCTGACCCAGGCTGCGGTCGACCGTACCGAACATTCCCTTGCGGGCAGCTTCCTTATACAGTTCGAAGTTAAAGACATTGTCGGTATAAGTGCCGTCCTCAACAGTCAGGTTTTCCTCTTCATCGCCGCCCTGATCCGGATCTTCCGTTACAGTCCGGGGGTCTGTCAGGGTCAGGCAGCGCAGGCTCATACTTTGAGACTGCTGTTCCTCTGCAGCACAGATCAGAACATAGTCGCCTTTTTCCGGGAAATACCAATCGCCCAGTTTTACCTCCTTGCCTGCGGCAAGGTAGGTATCGTCTGATAGCAGATTTGCGCTGTTCATCGCTGCCTGCAGGTCACCCTTGCTCATATAGGCGC
>JAZNDD010000174.1:0-4526 GCA_045587865.1 Faecousia sp. | reverse complement strand
CGGCAGAAAGGGTTTCAAAATTTCTTCATAATACTGTTTATCATAGGGCTTTACATCCAATAGCGCCATTTGATTACCTCCAACTTTTCGCCTGCAATCTTTGCAGCCCCTACTGCACCTGCATAAGCACCGTGTACCACTTTTACCGAAATATTGCAGGCTTCCTCGATCAATCGCACCCACATCGGATCTTCCGACGGACCGCCTACCATTGCCGCCGTCTTTGCGGTAATTCCTTGTTCTGCCAGTGCGTCCATCCGTATTTTCAAAAGACGAACTGTGCCTTCCATAATGGCCCTTGCCACATTCTCTTTTGCAAAGGAGGAAATTTGCTCTGCTTTTGGAGGGTTTGTGGGATCAATTCGCAGACCACTTGCTCCCGGTGCAGCCTTGGATGCAAGGGAAGATAACATTGTGAAGGGTTCTGCGCTGTCACCCAGCAGGCTAAAGATGCAGTTTTGTATATTTTCCGATACAGAGGGTACAGAGGTCATACCGGCATAGGGTCCATCCGGATACAAAAACGGGTCTGCCAGCATATTGGCAGAAATCACCCGATCTCTGTCTGCCACCGGGTAAAAAGCAACCCAGGATGTTCCGCAGGAAAGAAGCATCTGTCCCTCCTCTAAAACGCCCACGCCTCTTGCCGCAGAGGGATGATCAAAAGAGCCTAAGACGACCGGTGTGCCTTGCTGCAATCCGCTTTCCTTTGCACCCTGGTGGGTAACCGTTCCCACCACACTGCCGCAGGGGAAAATGGGGGGCAGTTTTTCCTCCGAAATCCCCAATATGCTTAAAAATTCCTTTGCATATTCCCCTTTTGCCTGGTCGATCAGATAAAAGGGTGTGCCGGCAGAGGGGCTGATGCCCCAGGCACCAGTGAGTTTGTAATATAAGTACTCTGTGCTCATACACACTTTGCCGCACTGTGCCAGAAGGGCCGGGGTTTCTTTTTTTATGCGGCACAACTGGGCAAGGGGGAAACTTTTTCCGTCAAAGAACCAGCCAACCTGTTGATATACCCCTTCCCCATCCAAATTTCCGGCGCAGCCTCTCTGGTCCTGCCAGCCGATGATGTTTGTCAGGGGATTGCCTGCCTGGTCTAAAAGCAGCAAATTACCGCTGGCAGAGGATGCACAAAGACCAAGGATCTTTCCGTCCCGGGCTTTCTCTGCCAAAGTCCGGATCGCACTGTAGCACGCATCTAAATAGGCAACGGGAGTCATTTCCACCTGTATGCCCTCTTTTATATAAGTAAAGGGAGAACGAACTGTGGCCGCAGTTTTTCCTTGTTCTGTCAGCAGCACACCCTTTACAGAGGATGTGCCAATATCCAATCCTATCAAATAGTCCAAAACAGGACCTCCGTTATACGATTTTGGTTTTCATATTCAGAAGTTTACCGAAATATGCCAGTTCCTCCCCTTTTGCGCCATACACAAAGATGCTGTGGTGGGTTGCACCACAACGGCTGTGTTCTTCCAAAAACTGTGCGGTGGTGAGGTTCTCAGGCTTCATCCAGCCACGCATATTATTGGGGAAATTGTCCTCCTTGCAGTCAATCATTTCTGCTTCTGCCACAAAGAGGCGGTAGTCATCCTGATCCCGGCAAATATTCACATACACACCCTTGCCTGCCTTCATCCGGGTATAACCCATATAGGGCGTATTTCCCGGGGTGAAATTGGTTCCGGCACGGCAAATCAAAGGTCTGCAATCAGCAATTCCATAATTCATTTCGCCCATATGGCTCAAATAAAGCAGATTGTTTTTCCAGTCCGGGCAGAAGATCTCCACAAAATTTGTTTCGGGATAGGCACTAAGCAATGCCCCGGTAAAAGCGGCAGTCAGACCGTCGCCCTCACCGGCATAGCCGATGCCCCGCTCCATTGCCTCGCAGCACTCTATAAAGGGCATAGACGCAAGGCCTTTTCCTTCTCCTACGCACAGAAAATTCACCGAAAATGCAGTGCAGTTGCTTTCTTTTATGTATTTGCGCAGTGCAAGGCAGGAGCGGACAGAATCTTCATACTCTTCTTCCACCATGCCTGGCGCAAAATCGTATTTTTTCTTATGTTCTGCGATTTCTGCGTCGATTTCTGTCTGGGTAACTTCAGCACTAATCTTACTGAGCTTGGCAGAATCAACCGTTTCTGTAATGATGCCAAAGCGTGCCTTTAATTCTTCCGGCTCCACCGCAAAGTCACCCATACCTTCAAAGGATCCGCCTACCAAACATACCTTTGCTGCTTTGATTGCACAGGCGGCAGCAGCTGCCTTCACATAGCCGCACACACGGTCAATGCAGTCTGACTGCAGATAGTGTCCTGCTGCAATGGCAAATTCCTTACCCCGGCGGCGGAGCATACTGCACATATCCATTACGCCGTGGATGCCGTGGTTAAACATCACTTCACCGGGATCTTGCATCGGGCCAAATTCCAGTGTTTCCGTTGTGTCCAGCACTATCAAAGGCAGTTTTGTTCCAGCCAGCACATCGATAGACTCCAAAGAGGGGGAGTAAGCAATATGCATCGTGACAATGGCATCCACTTTCTCTGTTTCGAACATATCTACTGCTGCTTCAAATTCCTTTTTGATCCTGCAGAAGGAGGATTTTACCACTTCTACATTTCGCTTTTCAAACTCTGCCGCCACGCGCTCGTAAAATGCATCCATTCTGGGACGGACCTCAGGGCTTGTCTCATCGTATAGCTTTATATACAGGGGCAATAAGCCAATTTTCATTTTATGTTCTCCTTATTTCGTTTCCACATCCAAAGTGGGATCCATTTCCTCTTCCGCCTTGGCCTTCATTTCCTTCTGCTTGTCGATCCACTTCTGATGAACCATCTGGTAGATCTCGTCCGGAATCTCCGGTGTGCCGGAGGCCATAGTGGGCTGAAGTTGATCTCCTGCTACCTTGGGATCGGTGCAGGCAGTATCATTACGCCACTTTTCCCGCTCTGCCTTGCTCCGCAAATTGGGAATTTCCATAGGAATACCGCCTTGCAGAATGGACCGGTATGCAAAAAGTCCCGGCAGGAACATATCCATTGCTTCGTACACATCAATGATGTCCGCTTCCGGATTTCCCAGAATCTTTTCCACAAAGTGCCACACAGAGTAATAATCGGAGCCACCGTGACCAAAGCCCTCGTATTCTTCTTCCTTACCAGCCAGAGGCAGATAGGTTTCCACATCCTTCTTCTCGTAAGCACCGGGGTAAGAATCGGTATTGATGTAAATGCGGCTGAAATAATCATTCTGAGTATCCAGACGGGCAGATTCCATTCTGCCCTTAGAGCCGTAAATGGAGTACCAGATGGAATCTTTATATAGTCCTCCGTGAACGCTCTTAACAATACCGCCATTTTCCAAAGTCACCATTTCAATGGCAAACTGACCGTTTTTCGCACCTACGCCTAAATTTCGACCAGCCTTCTGGCCTTCGATACCGATTACAGAAACAGGACGCAGACCGGTTATATGAATGATCGGGCCTAAAGAATGGGTACAATAGAAGGTAGAGCATATATTGTTGCGCCAGTGGTCCTTATCCCCGTAAGTCAGCCGGGGCCAGGCCCGCTCGCAATTGTGAACATATTCTCCTTCGCCGTACTCAAATTCGCCCAGGACACCTTCCTGATAGAGGCGGCGCATTTCATAGGGTGCGCCCATATAGCAGTAGTTTTCACCGTAGTCGTAAATCATACCGGTTTGTTCCACCGTCTCGATCAGTTCCACCGCTTCCTTCATTGTCTGGACCGGGGAAACCTCAGAGAACACATGCTTTCCTGCCCGCATTGCTTTTATGGCAAAGGGGGCATGTTCGGTAGCATAGTTGGCAAGAACTACCGCATCCATATCGTGCTGAATAAACTCCTCAAAATCGGTGTAGTAGGTGATGTCCATACCCTTATGCTGCGCCTTCTGTTTCTGGAGAACCTCCTCCAGTTTGTCGCAGATTGCCACTACCTCCGCGTTGTTTGCTTTTATACAGTAATTGATCATACTGGTGCCACGAACGCCACCCAGCACGCCAATTCTAACTTTCTTCATATTAAGCACCTCTTTTATTCCATCTACGATGGGTTCTTCTGTTTTTCTTTTATTATAGAACTTCTAATATGGATATTCTATGGAATTTATCCCTCTATTTATGGATTTGCGTTACTTTTCCTTGACATTTCTTTCCTTTCAAGAGAAAATGTGTAAAAAGGAGATGATTTTATGTTCGAAGACAATATCTGCAGATTTATTCCCCAACGCAATGAGCCGGAAACGATCCATACCCTTAACTTTGTTTATGAGAAAAATAATCCCCTATTCGACAAACCCCGCCTACTTCCTTCCTATAGATTGCACCTGGTTACAAAAGGAAGGGGTGTTCTCAATACCTCAGCGCAATCCTTTGGTGTAAGTGCAGGCGATCTTTTCTTTGTGCTGCCATCTGTCCCATATTTGCTTGAATCTGAAGAAGATTTTGAATATATGTATATCAGCTTTATCGGAACACGGGCAAG
>JAZNDD010000173.1:0-3481 GCA_045587865.1 Faecousia sp. | reverse complement strand
AACGGTCGGCGTCGGCGTACATAGGTACGGTAGTCCGACCGTTTGTGCAGTAAGTCAAAACTCTTGCGTAGCAAGCATTTTTACAATCCCTCAGCCAATTGCCTAAAATCGGCAATTGCCAGATCCCTTTACACAAGGGAGCCATTTATGCGCTCGATTGCAATACCTGTTTTGACGGTTTGGGGGTTCTTTGACACTCTGAAGGACGCGTTCAAATTTGAACGCGTCCTTACTTATATAAAGCGGTTAAAGTTCCATTTATCAGGCAAATGCCTTCCCCCACGCACATTGTCAAACTGAAAGTTGATGACAGGAACGGTGCGTTACACCCGATTTATCGATACAGGCCAAAAAGTGCCAGCACACCGGCAAACGCAACGCCGGAGGCAGACATTATAAACAGTCTTACAAAAACCCGGTTTCTGTCTTCTGCGGTCACGCCTTCGGAGGAGGAGTAAGCAGAAAGCATCAAACCGCCGCAACTGGACAGGGGACTCATGGCAGCCATATGAGCACCAATACACAAGCCTACAGTCAGTTCCATAGCAGAAACGCCCTGTAAAGTAGAGGCAATGCCACTTGTTGTGGGGATCAGCGTGGGCATTACCACGCCGGAAGCAGAGGAGAACCAGGACATAACGCCGGCCAGAACCGTGATAATGGCGGTTGCGGTCCGTTCACCCATAATTGCACTCAATGCAGTTCTCAGTAATTCGATACCGCCCAGATTAGTAACCAGAGAGATCAGAATGCCCACGCCGGTGATCATAATCAAAGTGTTCCAAGGCACTTTCTTCACAACGGCGCTTTCGTCGGCTGCACGGAAAATGGTGAGCACAACGGAGATTGCAAAGGCTGCAAGACCCACATTCACTCCGAAAGCACCGGCAAGAACGGCAACGATCACAATGCCGCCAAGCGTGAGCCATTGCTTGAAAGTAAAGGCGGGAATCGTTTCGGCTTGTGTTCCCACTTTCATTTGGCGCGTTTTCTCTTTGTGCCAGTTGAACAGGAAGTATAGGATCGCGCTAAAGGCGGTGCAGGTGATTGCCATCTTGACCATCAGAGGTATTTGCAGACCGGTAATGCCGATTGCCTCAGCATTGCGAATTGCAACAATGCCGGAAGATGTGATGGGAGTAAGACCGCCGGCAAAGGAACCCAGAGTGCCGAAGGGGAGCAGGCGGAGAGGGTCGATATCAGATTGCTTAGCCAGTGCCACGGAAATAGCGGCTACCAATGCAGTTACAGAGATTAGTCCGGGACCGATACCGGAGAGAACTGCGGCTACCAGAAACATAATCACAGGGAAAAGTTTCACATTGCCTCTGCAAAGGGATAAGACCTTTCTTGCCAGAAGATCCAATGTTTTGTTTTCCTGGGCAATGCCGAATAAGTACATAACACCCAAAAGCATTAAAAACAGATTGCTGTCAAAGTAACCCAGCAGGGTTTTATCCGCAACGCCGGTGCAGCGGCCCAGGATCAGCGCAGCCACAATCGCAACCAGGCCGGTGTTGACTTTGCAGACAAAGGCGATAACGATGGCTGCAACCAACACAAGCAGCGAAATAAGATCTGCGTGGTTTGCAAGAAATTCCAAGAAAAACACTCCTTTTCAAAATTTTTCTTTATTATACAATATAAGAAAAATATTTAAAAATACATTCTTTCACATAGAAAATATACACTCTGGGGTATAGTTGCAATGCGTTTTTTCTTGTGCTATGATAAAAACAATCCTGCAATTGCAGCATTTTGAAAAGTTGTCCGATGGGTGAATGCTATGGAAATTTTGTTTTCTGACAATGAGATCGCGGTATGCGTCAAGCCTGTGGGCCTGGATGCGGAACACGATGTGCCCTTGCAGTTGAAAACGCAACTGGGGGGAGAAATATTTACCCTGCATCGGTTGGATAAGAATGTGGGCGGGGTGATGGCCTATGCCCGCACAAAGGCTGCAGCCGGGCGGTTATCCCGGGAAATTCAGGAGAACCGAATGGTAAAGGAATATGTGGCGCTGGTCCACGGCACACCGCCGGACACCGGTGATTGGGAAGACCTGCTGTTTAAGGATAGCCGCAAAAATAAGGTGTTCGTGGTGGATAGAAAACGCAATGGCGTCAAGGACGCCCGCCTGGAATTTAAGCGGCTTACAGCAGGGGAGCAGTCGTTGGTACACATCCGCCTGCATACGGGGCGCAGCCACCAGATTCGTGTCCAGTTCTCCAGCCGGGGCTACCCGCTGGTGGGTGACCATAAATACGGCTCAAAGGCAACAGACACGGAACCGATGCTCTTTTCCTGCCGCATTTCTTTTCGACATAAGGGGAAAACACAAGTGTTTACCGCCCTTCCACCTTGGGCAGATAGTATTGTTTTGGAATGAAAATACCCCCTGATGCAGGATAAATCGCATCAGGGGGATTGTTTATACTAAGTCTGCAGTGTACTTATGCCCACATTGCTTTTGCAAAAATAGGATATGCATCATCGGTGATACTGCCGACTCTGTGAACCAGGGCAGTGGTGACTTCAGCGCAGGTATCACTGTCAATATAGCCGTCAATGGAGGCTACGATATCCGCATCCTCGTCCAGACAATATTTCACCCAGCGATATTCGTTATTAACATTGTTGCAGGCGATCAGACCCTTACTTTCCTTACCTTTGAAGTTGGCAATATCCCAGCACTTGCACTGTACAAAAGGATCTCCGTCCTCATCAAAATGTACAAAAATGGGGATATTTTTCAGATTTTCTCCACCGTACATAATCTTCACGGTAAATTCATCCCGTTCTTCGTAGCCGATGTCCTCCCGGTCCAGATATCTCAGAAAAATGCTTTTGTAACTTGCCATAGGTAACACTCCTTAATTTACAAAATCATACGGACTTTGCCGCCTGTTTTTATTATACAGTAATCAGACAGTTTGTCCAGTCTTTTGTCGATTTTCTTTTGATTTGACAGAGATGGAAGCGTTGTAAGATTTGGACAACACCCCACTTGCAAAAACTCCCAAAAAAGTCAGAAAAAGGACTTGACAATTTTCTGGCAGTGCGATATAATAGCAAAGCTGTCAAAAATGCTGCTATAGCTCAGTCGGTAGAGCGCATCCTTGGTAAGGATGAGGTCGCCAGTTCAAATCTGGCTAGCAGCTCCAAAAAAAATCAGTCATCCCAACCAGGATGGCTGATTTTTTGTTCGCTGCTACAGATTTGAATGTAAGGGACGGAAAACCCGTCCCCTACAGGGGGTTGATTATTCATACCCCCGTTTTTCTATGACCCATTTAAGAGGATTGTTTTCAATATATTGCCATATTTCGCCGTAGTCGCATTGATTGCGGATCACGTGATCGTAATAGGAACGTTGGAACAGTTTTTCACCCGAATTGTTTAACTGCATATTTGCTTGTTTTGTAACCTGGTATTTATACCAACCAATAATGTTACCCAATGTAGGGGACGGGTTTCCCGT
>JAZNDD010000172.1:0-14320 GCA_045587865.1 Faecousia sp. | reverse complement strand
GATGCGGGTGTAGCTCATCCGGTAGAGCGCCACCTTGCCAAGGTGGAGGTAGCGAGTTCGAGCCTCGTCACCCGCTCCAATCAAATAAAATAGGAACGCAGTGCGTTCCTGTTTTTATAAATGGTACCGTAGCCAAGTGGTAAGGCACGAGTCTGCAAAACTCTGATCCGCCAGTTCAAATCTGGCCGGTACCTCCAAAAATCGACATTCTTCGCCAGAAGGATGTCGATTTTTACTTCTTCATTCTTCACTATTCACTCTTCACTAATTTCGGGGTCGATTTTTGGAAAGTTATAAGTTATAGAGAATAGTGAAAAAGTATTGACGCTTTGCTGCTTTTATGCTATAAGAAACTAAGGTGGTGATAAGATGATAAACTATGCACATAGAGGAGCTAGTGAGTATGCTCCGGAGAATACACTTTCATCTTTTTATCTAGGTTTGTTGCAAGGCGCAAACGGCATTGAAACAGATGTGCAGAAAACCAAAGACGGTGTATTGGTGCTGTTTCATGATGATACGCTTGATAGAGTTTCTAACAAGCAAGGGAAACTTTGTGATTACACTTGGGATGAACTGAAAGGCATCGAAATTTATGGCAGTTGTACCACAGGATTTTATGATAGAATTGTTACGCTAAAAGAGTTTTTAGAAAAGTTTTCTCAATACGACATAAATTTTGCCATCGAACTGAAAGTCGCTGATATTGAAAAAGAAACACTTGAAATGGTTAAGGCTTTTGGAATTATGAATAAAACTACATTCACGAGCTTTAACTTTCAATACATTAAAAGAATAAAGGAATTGGATTCGTTTGCGCGGGTTGGTTGGCTAACTTCTTCTGTTGATGAAGTAACAATTAAATGTCTGCTGGGAATTGGTGGTGAAGAAATTGCACCAAAAGCTGAATTACTCACAGATGAGATTATGGAAACGCTTAGAAACGCAGGCTTAGGCGTTAGAGCATGGGGAGTTTTTAATATAGCACTTATGAAGAAAATGTGCGGGCTTGGTGTTGATGGTATGACTGTGAATTTTCCTGATACATTGCAAGAATATCTACATATATTATGAGTGTTTCCAGTTGCAGGATATAAGATAAGCAGATTTTCGACATATCTGTAAAGTCGATATGTCATTTAGTCAGACTTTTTGTTGGTTTGCATTTTTAGGTAACCCCAGAAAAAAACGACCTGTTTCGACAGGTCGTTTTTTTAACTAAATTTGCCCTTGCGGGCACGTGAATTCATCTTCCTTGATGTTCTTATATTTTTCTTGCACATATACTGACATTATGATATATTATCGGTAACTAACGAGAAAGGACTGATCAAATGGACTATGTTCTTAGAACTTTTGGACTTTCTAAAAAGTACAAAAGACATCTGGCGGTCAATGAAGCGGATATGACCATTTGCCGTGGTGATATCTATGGCTTTGTGGGAGAACACGGCTCTGGCAAAACAACGATCATTCGCTTGATCACCGGAATTATTTTTCCCAATAAGGGCAGTTTTGAACTGTTCGGCGTTCAAAATAATTCCAAGGAAATTCAGACCGCCCGCCGAAAAATCGGTGCTGTGGTGGAAAGTCCCTCTATCTACCAGAATATGTCTGCCTACGACAATCTGAAAATGCAGTGTATGATCCTGGGGATTCCTGCAGATGAACGGATCACACAGGTTTTGGATGAAGTTGGATTAAGTCAATTGCTTAAGGAGAAAAAACACGCTGGTGATTTCTCTCTGGGTATGCGTCAGCGTCTGGGTATTGCAATGGCTTTGCTGGGCGAACCGGAATTTTTAATTCTGGATGAGCCGATGAACGGTCTTGATCCTGCCGGTATTGTAGAAATCCGCGAACTGATCTTAAAACTTAATCGGGAGCGGAATATTACATTCCTGATCTCTTCTCACATTCTGACGGAACTGGCATTGGTTGCCACCAAATATGGCATTATCTCCAAAGGACATATTATTAAGGAGATCACCGCGTCCCAACTGCAGCAGGAGGTTGCAAGAACTACCGATATTACAGTGGATCAGCCGGAGGCGCTGACAAGTTTGCTGGCAGATTATTCTCCGGCTTATATTCCCGGTGGTGTGCGCATTTCCGGAGAAATTGATTTGAATGCTGTGCTTTCCAGAATCATTGAGGCAAAAATTCAAATTACCGGTGTCAATTGCCACGAATCCAGCTTTGAGGATTACTACCTTGAGATGATTGGAGGGAAACGGATATGACAAACCTGATCAAAACAGATTTTAAGAGGTTCTTTAAGGACAAACTATTTATCGTTGTTTGCATTCTTGCGGTCGTATTTGCTATGATCACCCCTCTTATCTATGTGGTTACCTTCAGTGCGGTTGGCGGTGTTGATCCGATGGCGGAGGAAATGTTATCCGGATATGTGTCCGGAAAAGGACAGTTTTTTGGGGCGTTTTCCTTTGGAAATAACCTGGGATTGATCGCACCGTTGCTCATTGCCATTATTTTCTATAAGGACTTCACCTTCGGCACTGTGCGAAATAAGATCATCAGCGGCCATTCCCGTAAATCCATTTTCCTGTCCATATATACAGTCTGCGCGACTACACTGTTTGGTATTATGCTGATGCACGCCTTACTTACTCTTGCGATCAGCCTGCCGTTTTTCGGATACCAATCTACACCTTTTGAAATGGCGGACTTTTGGTATCTGCTGGAGTCCCTGGCCTTTGACCTGCTGATCTACCTTTTTGCAGCAGCATTCGTCAGTTGGCTATGTGTCACAAGGAAAAATGTGGGCTTGGTAATTGTGCTTTATATCGCATTGGTCTTTGGCTGCACAATGGTCGCTGGCATTTTGCAGATTGTGATCTTAGTGCTTTCAATGGAACCGGATACGCAAAAAGCTGTTGATATTCTTAATTTTATCCAGCGTATTAATGTATTTAATTCTTCTGCCCAGATTGGCATAGGAACGGAATATGCATCGGCGGATGTGTGGTATTATACACTGCCGCCTGTTGCAGGTACGATGGCTTTGCTGGGTCACGGCATTTGGAAATTTAATAGAAGAGATCTTAAATAAACGGCAAAGGCCGGGCGGATTTATTCCCCCGGGCCTTTGCTATTATCTATTCATCTTTGCGGTACATTTCCCGGTATACTCTGGGAGAGAAATCATAACGTTTTTTAAACATCTTGGAGAATGCGGAAAGATCATCAATGCCGATCCGATACATAATATCGGATACACTCAGATCGGACTCTTCCAATAAGGTTTTTGCAGTCATCATCCGCACAAGCATTACATATTTTGCGGGGGTATAGCCGGTGATTTCCTCAAAGTAACGGATGAAACTGCGCAAACTCATATGCATATGGGCGGCCAGTGCTCCGTTGGAAAGGTCTTTGTCCAGATTTCTTTGGATGTATTTGAGAAGCCGTTCGCTTTTTGGATCTTTCTTAAAATAAACACTGTCAGATTCCGGAGTGGCCAGGCGGATATACTCAGCAAGAAGGGAAAATAGTACCGATTTAACTTGCAGCTCACTGGATAGTTTTCGGCTGGTCAGCAGCTGTGTCAAGGTTTCAAAAAGCTTAGGTATCTGACCGTCCGGAGGTACATCCACAAAAGCCGGCAGATTGGATACGGAAAACGGATTTGTATCATAGGGAGAAAGATCAAAGTGTACCCAGTAGTGGGCAAAAGGCTGTTTTGTATTACTGCTATAGCTGTGAGGTGTTCCTGCCGGAATATAGAACAAGCGACCCGGAACACCTGTGTATGTGTTTCCATCCATTCGAATAGAGCAGCTTCCCTCAAGAAAATAGTAGAATTTATGAAAATTATTATGGGGCAGACCTACACGGCCTTCGCATCTTTGGTTGTTCCAAAGAATGCCTTGTCCAACGGAATAATAACCGCCTTCCCTACAAATAGCATTGATATTTGCGTATTGCATATCTCTCAAATGCACGATCAATTCCTCCTGCGATACTTGCAAGATATGTCTGCACGAATTTACAAGTTTCTGGCATTATGAAACCTTGCGAGATGATTATAGCAAAGATATACTAAAAGTGTCAAATAAAATCTTGGGAGGAAATGACTTGCTGAACGCAGAAAATCTGTATGATTTCCGGAAGCGTTATTGCTGTGTACATAAGCAGATACACGGATGGAAGAATATAACACCTGATTTAAATGAATTTGTGCTAAATAACGAAGTGACCCTTGACCTGAAAAATGAGGGTGAAGTGTGTAAAACTGCGGTAAAAGATTTTGCGGCATTTCTGAAAACCGCTTTTGGATTCAGAGTTCGCTTGGTCGCGGAGGGAGGGGATATTCAACTGGGGATTGATCCCTCAATGACCGACTATATGGCGAGGAAAATCGAAATCGACGATCAGTGCATTGTGATTACTGCCGCGGACGAGCGAGGCATTGCCCAGGCACTCTATGACCTGGAAAACCGGATGACCGACCGGAAAGCGCCCTTCCTGCAAAAGGGCATTTTAGAGAAAAAACCTTTATTTTCACCCCGTATGGTTCACTCCGGCTGTGGGTGGGATTTCTTCCCGGATGAATACCTCAATACCTGTGCCCATCACGGTTTTGATGCCATCCTTGTTTATGTTTCAGGTCCGAATATGGGCAGAAACACGGACGTTCATTATGATCACTCTGACCTGATCCGGCGGGCAGCAAAATACGGCATTGATGTATATGCCTATTGTTGCGCCAAGAACTTTGTACATCCGGAAGAAGAAGGGGCAAAGGAAAAATACGATGCGGTTTACGGGGAGATTTTCCGTAAGCATCCTTTTAAGGGTATGGTGTTTGTAGGTGAGAGCGTGGAATTCCCCAGTAAAGATCCCCACAGCACAGGCGCACCGCACGGACAAAAGCCGGCAGACGGAATTCCTAACGGAAAAATGAGTCCTGGCTGGTATCCCTGTTATGACTATGCACAGTGGGTCGCGCTGGTGCGGGATACGATCCGCAATGTAAAGCCCGATGCAGATGTTGTTTTCTGGTCCTATAACTGGGGTTGGGCACCGGAAGAAGCGCGGCTGGCACTGATCGATCAGCTGCCTACAGATATTTCTTTGCTGATTACCTTTGAGATGTTTGAAAAATATCAAATGAAGGGGAGCAGGGGAATGGTTTCTGACTACAGTATATTTTTCCCCGGCCCTGGCAAATATTTTTCCAGCGAGGCCAAGCGGGCAAAGGAAAGAGGTCTGCGCCTGTATACCCAAGCCAATTCTGCTGGCCGCTCCTGGGACTTTGGTGTTGCGCCCTATGAACCGTTCCCCGGACGCTGGCATTTACGCAATCAGGCGCTTTTGAAAGCCCAGGAAGACTGGGGCTTGTGCGGACTGATGGAAAGCCACCATATGGGCTTCACCCCATCTTTTATTACAAAACTCAGCCGGGAAACTTTCTCTTCCGGTAGCGAGAATTATGAAGTAAGACTCCAAAAATTGGCAAAAAGTCTGTCAGAAACGGAGTATGAGAAAGTACTTTCTGCGCTGGCAGAACTGGACACATCTGTGGATGGCATTGCGCCCAGCGTGGAAAACCAGTACGGCCCGTACCGAATTGGTCCTGCTTACCCCTTCTGTATCACCACAGAAGTGAAAAAACCTGACAGACCGGATGCAATTTTCGGCAACAGAATTTATAGGGTCAGGGATCAGTATCGGGATAAAAAGCTATATAGTCCCTATAGTGTCCGGATTTATGATGAGCTGGAAATGGCAAAGTTTGCCCTGGAACATACGAAAAACGCAGTCAGAATTCTAAAAAGCATAACCCATAAAAATGTGGAACTGCAAAGGCTGCTGAATTTGGTGCAGTTTTTGGCTTGCTGTCATCAGACGGGGATCCATTTCCAGAAGTTCTATCTGTTGCGAGGAAAAATGCTGACATCGAGCACAGTTGCACAGGTCAATAAACAGGCTTTGGCAATAGAACGCTTGGCACAAAAGGAACGGAAAAATGTAATGGCTGCCATTCCCCTGGTACGCAAGGATTCTTCTTTGGGCTATGAACCCTCTATGGACTATGCCTGTGACGAAGAGGCACTTTTGTGGAAACTCAAGCAACTGGATTATATGGTAAAGGTAGAATTAAAACCCTATATGCCATAGAAACTTCCCCGAAAGACCAGTCGCACTTACAGTAATGTGTGTGACGATTCTAATAAAGGCTCTTTGAACTTATATACAATACGGAGGGATAACGATGAAAAATGGAATCAAACGTTTTGTTGCGATACTGCTGTTGGTGGCATTGCTTGCGTCCTTTGCCATTCCCGCAACCTTCGCAGATACGCAAACAGTACAGAGTGCCTCTACGGTGTACGATTTCGATCTGACAAGCAGTACAGATGTGCAGATCAATGGCTACAATTGGGGCGGTGTGAAACTGAAGAATAAGCCAACACGCGCAGACGGTGCAGTAAATGATAAAAGCTGTATTGACTTGCTGCAGCAGTTTTATGCAGATGATACCTGCAGCTTGAACTGGAAGGTGGAGGCTTATATTGCTTCTGCAAAAACAAACGAAAGTGCGTTTGTTGCAGATAAAGGTCTCAATACCTATATCAGCAGCGGCAGCAATAGCGGTTATCTGGCTTTGCGCCTTGCCGCACCTTCTGGTGGCGCAGGTGTGTATACGGTTTCTATGGAGGCTTTCAAGACGAAATCTGCAGTAGATCCGGTGGATGTGTATCTGGTGAATGCTGCTGCCTACACCGATGCAGAAGCTGTGATCGCTGCCGGAACAGGTAAAATCTTTGCTGAACTTGATACAGTCGGCTCCCATACAGCATCGGAGTCTGTGACCCTGGATGGCGGCGAACTGATTTTGGTGATCGATCACACAGATTATGTCAAGGGCTTCTTTGGCATCAACAATCTGACACTGTCCCTGGTGGCAGATACACCGGAGACAACTACCCAGGAATCTACTGAAGTTACGACCCAAACTACTACGCAGAAAACCACGGAAGTTACGACGGAAACTACCACCCAGGCAACAGAATCCTCTCAGCCGGAGGAGACGGTAGTTCCCAGTACACCCGGGATTATGGATTATGACTTCGATCTGGCAGCAAGCACCGATGCTAAGATCAGCAATTACTACTGGGGCGAGCAGATCCGCAAAGCGGTGAAACTGGCAGACGGTAAAACCGTTGACAGTACTTACAAGAACTATATGGAGCTTTTAAAAGCACTGTATAATAATAGCACCTGCAGTCTTAACTGGAATGTGGAATCCCATTATAACGATACCTTCCGCAGTTCCTTCTCTGCTGGCAGCGGTATGACCACCTTGATCGGCACCCTGGACACATACGGCTATATTGCCTACCGTCTGGCTGCTCCTACCGGTGGCGCCGGGGAATACAAGGCAATCCTTGAGGTTACCGGAGATACGCTTAATACAGTGGATGTGTATTTGGTAGAAGCATCCCGGTTTACCGATGTAAACAGCAGTATGACCGATGATAATCAGATTTTCGGCGATCTGAATGCAGCAGGTACCTATAAGACAGAGGAAGCCCTGTCTTTAGACGGCGGCGAAATGATCCTGATTTTAAAGCATACAGCAAGAAGCACCAAAAACCGCTTTGGGATTAAGTCTTTTCGCCTGATTTCCCCGGAACTGGACCAGGAAGAGGAAGAGCCTGTTGTGCCGCCTGTTCCTGGTGGCGGTGCGGTGAAAGACGGCTTCTTCGATATGGAGCTTTATAACTACAAAGCCTTCAGCGGCTTGGGAAAAGGCTATAAGAATTATGACAAGACCTATAACAGTGATTACACCGTTCGCCAGTATCTGGAAGCATCCTATCCTGAAAATGTAAACTGGAAATTGGAAGGCTATAGCGCAGGTACTGCCGACGGAAATATCCTGTTTGTTGGCAGCAACGGTTCTGAACAGGGTCTGCGGGCAAACGATACTGACTGGATGGCATTGCGCCTGAATGTGACCCTTACCGGCACTTACGATGTGACTTTCACCAAGGCAACTGCCGGCTTTACAGGACAAGTATGGATATTCCCGGCAACTGCTGAAACCTTGACCACTGAACAGATTGAAGGTGCTATGACCAATGAAAATCTGTTGGGCGATATTCGCCTCAGCGGTGAGAATAAGAGCTATGTGGCAGGAGCGTATACCTTTACTGCCGGGGAATATATTGTGGTGCTCGACGGAACCGGAAACAGAATGTACTTAGGCAGTATCGCCATTGCAGAGCATTATGTAGAGCCACCAAAGCAGCCGGTCGACAAGGTGAAATACGATTTTCATTTGGTCGGTATTGATCCTGCATTCCCTCAAAAAGGTATCGTAAACTGGGCAGATGCCGAAAAGACCGAGCGTGTTTATACCCGGATTTCCAGAATGTATGCAGATGATGTGATCCAGTGGAAATACGAGGGCGTCAATGGGGATACGCCCAACGCAGTCATCCGGGAAACCTATATGCGCTTTAAGGCTGTCCCCGATTATATTGAATACGAAAATGCTTGGACAGCTTTTCGAATTGAAGCGCCTGGTGCAGGTACCTACGATGTTCGTCTCAACTGTGTGGGTGCCAATACTATGGTTATGAATGTTTATCTGATTCCCGCAGTGACCGGTGTTTCTATGACTACCGAGGAAATCAAAGCCGGTATGACGGCAGATAATCTGCTTGTTTCCAAAGCCCGTATAAAAGGCAATGGCGAATTTTATCTGGGCGAGTATAATTTTGGCACAGAGTATGAATATGTGCTGGTGTTCAATTTCGTCAGAGGCTCACGCCTGAACCTTGTGAATATGGAAGTGACCAAGGATGGCTTAAAGGCTGACGGTCAGCTGCCTGTGGGCAGATATACCCCCGGCGTGGTGTACGATCTGGACCTGGGCGATGAATTTGAAGGCGTTCTCACACCTTACGGTGAAAGCCGGTATGATTTCCCGGATGTGTTTACACAGGTACAGTCCCGCTGGGATCGTGGTGTGCAAAACTGGAAGTGGGAATACGCAAGCGATAGCCTGCTGGGAAACACGCAGCAGACCTCGCACGCACCAAACACAAATACCCGTTTCTATAAGACCACTGGTATGCGTGTCTATGGCAGTAAGGACAGTTGGGTTGCACTGCGGATCAAGAGTCCCGGCGAAGGCACTTTTACTGTGAGCACCAACCATGCAACCAGCGCCAATGACGGCACACTGGCAATGTACGTGCTCCCCGGCGATACCGCAAAGGAAGATATCTGGGCAGCTACTGACCCGACTAACCGGGTTGGTAAGGTTGTCCTTACCAACGAAACCGGAGAGTCGGCTATTAAAGATGGATCAACTTCCTTTGTAGGCTACTTCAATTTTGAAGCCGGCAAGGAATACATCCTTGTGCTGGAATGCTATGAAAATTCCATTTTTGCCAATACCCTATGCTATATGAACATTTCTCAGATCTTTATGCAAAAGGGTATGATCGCACAGGATGATAAGGAAACGACCAAGACTGTCACTCCCATTACTGTGGCGGATAAGGTTATAAAGGTTGCAGATGCAGGTCTGCAGTCCGCAGTTACAGAGGTCAACGGCTGCGATTACTATTTCGTAAACCTGGAAGGTGGAACGCTGTTGGTCTACAACCTGGATACAGCAGAACTGCTTGACCAAGCGGAAATCGGTATCAAGTACGGTCGTTCTATGGCAGTCGCCCCGGACGGAAAGGTCTGGATGGCAGGCGATGCCAAGTATTTGGTCTGCTACGATCCTGTGACCCTCACCTGGGAAAAGACAGCCACAATGCCTGGTGTACTTGGCTATAACTTCACCTATACCAATGCGCTCACAGTGGACGAAAACGGAATGATCTATGTTTCCTTAAGCTCCACCAATGTAATCAAATACGATCCGGAAAACAAAGAATTTACCGATCTGGGTAAATTTGTGGAAGGCTCTACTTATGTTGGCGCGCTTACTTACCACAAGGGCTACCTGTATGCCCATTATTATGCTCCGGATGTATACAGTTATGTAGTTAAGTATGAACTTGCCACCAGGCAGGTAGTAGCAAAAACGGATGTATTTGCAGAAACAAAGGAAAAAAGTGTTATTATAAGACCCATCAGCATTATTGACGATAGTTTTATGCTCTGTGGCAGTAATGACCAGACGGAAGGCGCGTTGGCAATCGATATCCATACAATGGAGAAAATCGAAGTGGATCTGCCTGGTGCAATCAATTTGGGCTGCAGCGAGGAGATCGACGGTAAGTATTATATCGTTCTGCACGGCTACGGTCTGTATGAGTACGATGTACAGACAAAGGCATTCAGTAAAGCTGTAGGTTTTGGTAATGGCGGCACAGGCTTCCGCAGCGCCGGTTCGACCTCCTATGGCAGTACCCTGGTGACCATAGACGGCGAGCGCTGCCTGTTTACCTACACTGCCAGCGGTGCCCATCCACGGTTTTATAATCTGGACACCCGGGAATATATCACCTGGAACCATATGGTCTATGGTGTAGGCGGTGGATCTAACCTGAATACCATATGCGTTGGACCGGAAGGCTCTCGGGAAATCTATGTAGCAGGCTGGAATACGGATTACGGTGCGATCTATAATATCGACCAGGGCGGTGTTCGGCTGCAATATGAAACAGCTGGTCAGTCTGACTCTATGCGGTGGTATGAAGGTAAGTTCTATGTGGCAAACTATTCTTCCACTACTCTGAATGAAACATATCCGGACACACAGGAGGTTATCCAGCGCTTTAAGTTGGATCACGAGCTGACTGGGCAGCTTCGGCCAATCGCTATGGAAGTTGGCGGTGGCTATGTGTTTGTGGGTACTGTACCTGGGTCCAATCTCAACGGCGGCGCTGTTACCTGTTACAATACAAAAACCGGTGAGTATCATTGCCAGCGCAATGTGGTGCCAGATCAGTCCATTATCAGTCTTGCCTACAATGACGGCATTATCTTCTGTGGAAGTACCCGTTCCGGCGGTCAGGGCTCAGAACTGAAGGGCGAAGCGGCAATGATCGTTGCCTATGATTATGAGAACGAAGAGGTCCTGGCGATCCTGGACCTGCGGGATCATATCAGGGGTCTTGCAAATCCTGTTAATTACATTTACGGGCTGACTGCAGACCCCAATGCAGAGGAAAATGGAAGAATTTGGGGCGTGGTATCTGACACTCTGTTCTGCTTCACTTTTGATAAGGAAACACGCACCTTCCGGGTGCAGGAAGTACTTTCCTACAATAAGCAGGACCATAGAACAAACAATGCTGCGTCCTGGAAGGGCGAACCCCTCAGCTTTGATGCGGAGCAGGGCACGATCTATGTTTGCTTCCGTAACACCGGAGGCTTCCGGGCTGTGAAGCTTACGGACTGGAACGCTCCTGTCGGTGAGGTGAAGGTAGAAAGCGCCCAGCGGCTTATGGGTTATTATACACTGAACTATGTTTTGGCAGAAGACGGAAATATCTATTTTTCCAACGGTGGCGACCTGATGATGCTTCCGCTGAATGTTTCTCAAGAGGATTGGGCGATTGCGGGTGAAGTGGATGCAATGTTTAGGGCAATCCACGAAAAGGATGTTACTCTGGAAACAGAGGCAGATATCCGGACAGCCCGCTCTGCCTATGAGAACCTGACTTGGTACTATAAGGCGTTGGTTCAGGATTTGGAACTTCTGCAGGAATCGGAAAGTGATATTCTGGAATGTAAGATCACAGCAAGCCTGACTGGACTGGAAGTAACCGCAGATGCGTATCCGATGCTTCAGGAATTGATGGATGAATACGAAGGCCTCAATAGCCGCCAGCAGCGCTATGTGAAAAATTATGAGGATCTGAAGGAAACTTACGATACGGCATCCAAACTTAACGATGAGCGCATCGCTGCGGCAATGCAGAAAAAAGTCAATGCTTTGAAAGATCTGTTCCCCATTACCCTGGAGGAAGAACCGGATGTGATTGCTGTCCGTACAGAGTATGATGCCCTCACTGGTAGCCAGAAACTGATGGTGGATATCAACATCCTGAAAGAAGCAGAAGCACAGGTTGTAGTTCTGAGAGCAGAATTTGTAAAGTATGTAAACAGTCTCATTCAGGCACTGCCGGAAGAGATCACATTGGCTGCTGAGCCTGCCATCACGGAAGCAAGAAATGCCTTTGAAAAACTCTATGCCCAGGAGCGCAAGCAGGTGTCCTTTGCAAAACTGGACCAGGCAGAGTTTAAACTCAGAAGTCTGCAAAATGCAAAGGCAGTTGCAGAAAATGTGGATATGCTGATTCAAGAGATCGGCATCGTCACGCTGGGTGATAAAGCACGGATCGCAGAGGCAAGAAAGGCGTATAACGCACTGGATGAAGTGGGACGCACCTTCTGTACAAAGGCAAATAAATTAAAGCGCGCAGAGTTTATTCTGAAAGCCTTGCAGACCTGGGGAATCCCTGTGATCGTAATTGCTGATGCAGGCATCCTCTTTGCAGTTGCCTGGTTTGTTCCCAGTCTGCACCAAAAGGTGTTTAAGTCAAAGAAGAAAGAATCAATTGAAAATTAAAACCGTAGGGGACGGGTCTTCTGTCCCTTACCAATGAAATGTAGGGGCGGCAACCTGCCGCCCGCTGCAAGAACGGGCGTCCGTGGACACCCCGGGAGGGGTGTCCCTACGCGATCGACCTTAACAAAACAAAAAGAGGTTTTATTATGTTTAAGAAACTTTTAGCAGGTATTCTGGCATTGGTATGCTGCCTGACACTGCTTGCCGGCTGCGGCGAAAGTAACAATGAAGAAACCCATGGAAACGTTAACCCTGCATTGGAAAACTACCAAGTGCCGGATCTGACCGGTTATACGGTAGATTTATATGCCTTTTCAAATACCGACTGGGAACCTAATAAATCCTGGCTGCTGCCAAAGATCGAGGAAACACTTGGCGTTGATCTGAATTATGTGGAACTGGACGACTTCACTCAGCAGATCGCAACGATGCTTGCCGAGGGTGATATTCCTGACCTGACCTTCGCCAACACCTATAACGATATGTGGGAGACCTACGGTGACGACGGCGCGTATATCAATGTGTATCACTATCTGGATAGGATGCCCAACCTGAAGCGCTTCCTGGAAGATCCTGCCCATGCAAACGACGTGAAGCGCTATACTGCCCGCGAGGGTGTTCTCTACAGCATTCCTATGCACACCCCGGAATCCAGCGATCCCTATGTGTTCCTGTACCGCAAGGATATTTTTGAAGCCAACAATCTGACCTTCCCCACCAATCAGGAAGCGTTTGTGGCAACCTTGCGGAAACTGAAAGAACTGTATCCCAAGTCCTATCCCTTTGTTATTCGTCAGATCAACGGCAATATGCAGGGCGTGCAGGCATTCAGCCACCTGTGGGGTGGCACCCACGTTCTGCAGGGTAACTACAACACCATCTTTACCCTGGATGAAAACGGCGAGTACTATATGGCACAAATCAGTAATGCCTATAAGGAAATGGGTATGTTCCTGAACGAACTGACCAGCGAAGGCTTGATGCACCCCTCCTGCGCCACAATGGATACGGCATCCTGGTATGAGGCGTTTGCAAGTAACACATCCTTTATCACCTACGATAAGACTGACCGTCTGCCTATGATGAACCGCTCCGGTCAGGCACTGCGGGAAGAATTCCAGGTAGTGGCTGCCGCACCCTTTAATTTCGGTTCTTATGCCCAGCAGACAGATCAGGTCTCAAACTCATTTGCATCTGGTATTGGCTCAGGCTCCGGTTTCTGGTATGCCATCGGCTACAACGACAATCTGCAAGCCACAATGGCTTATGTGGACTGGCTATACTCTGAAGAGGGTATGATCCTGACCAACTGGGGCGTTGAAGGCGAGAGCTTTGAAGAAGATGAGAACGGAGAGCGCAAGTATATCCAAAGCTTTCTGGATACCTACGGCGGTTTGATCGGCTCCGGTCTTTACCAGCCTGGTCTGGTAGGTGAGCGTATGGAAGGCGCTTACCGGGCATCCCTGAATGAATTCGATGCAGCTTCTCTGGAACTGGGTCTGCAATTCCGTGGCAAGAGCCCTGCACAAAATATGCTCCGGTATGATGACCAGGAGCAATTGATCTATGATACCTATGCGCTGGCGCTTTATAACTATGCACAGTCCCAGTGGCAGAAGATGTATATGGGACAGCGGAGTTTTGATGAATGGGATCAGATCCTTGAAGAAATGAAGACAAAGTACCACTATGATGAACTGATGGAAATTCATAATTCTGCACTGAAAAGACTACAAGTCGGAGGCC
>JAZNDD010000171.1:0-15838 GCA_045587865.1 Faecousia sp. | reverse complement strand
GTTGTAAAGCCGACCGTCTGGGCAATTCGAACGCATTGGGCTCGGATTGCCCAGATTTGTTTTAGAGGTGTAAAAGATGAAAAAATTAAATCAGTTAGAAGAAAGCAAATTCCTGAAGTTATTCTTCGCCTTCGTTTCCCTATGCTTTGTGATCGCGGCATTTATTCTGCCCGACCGGGCAAGCGCCTTTTCCGGCCTGTGGAAGATCCTCACCGGCACTTGTAAGATCTCCACCAACTATTTTGCTCTGGGCGGCTTTTCTGCTACTTTTCTGAATATGGGTCTGGTGGGTCTTATTTTCACTGCCCTGTGCTGCCTGCCCGGCTGCAAAGCCACCAATGTGACCACTCTGGGTGTGCTGCTGACCGTTGGCTTCGGCTCCTGGGGTATCAATGTACTTAATATCATCCCCACAGTTCTGGGTGTTTTCCTGTTCTGCCTGGTTAAAAAGGAAAAGCCCGGCGCAATGGTAAACGCAATGCTGTACTCTACCGGCATCGCCCCCCTGATCTCCGACCTGCTGTTCCGCTATCCCGGTGTGGATTACATTGGCTTTAACGGACTGGGTCTGGGACTGGCTCTGTTTGTGGGTCTGATCATCGGCTTTTTCCTGCCTGCCGGTCTTGCCCACGCCCCCAACATCCACAAGGGCTTCGACCTGTACTCTGCCGCTGTTCCCATCGGCTTTACAGCATTTTTCCTGCGCTCTGTCCTTTACAATGTGATGCTGGGCGCAAACCCCGGTCAGCTGGGTCTTTCCACAATGGCTGCGCTGGATGTGGTCTCCTTCCCTATGACCAATATTTTCTGCTTTGCAGTGTTCGGTCTGTGTATCGTGCTTGCCCTGCTGATGGGCTGCAAGCCCAGAGACTACTGGAATTTAATGAAGGACTCCGGCCACGGTGTCAGCTTTACTTCCAAGTATGGCAATGCCCCCTTCCTGATGAATGTGGGCATCTTCGGTCTGATGATCGTTGGCTACTTCAACCTTGCCGGCGCCATCGACGGCACAAATGTGTGGACCGGTATGACCTTCGGCATTGTGTTCTGTATGCTGGCTACCTGTAATTCCGGCAGCCATCCCGGAAATGTCTGGCCGATTATGGTCGGTTACATAGCTGCATCCTTCCTGTTCGGCTGGATCGCAGGCCTTTTGGGCGTTGAGAATTACGCCCTGACCATCGGCAGCCAGTCCATTTTGATCGGTCTGTGCTACGCCAACGGCCTGAGCCCCATTGCCGGAAAGTACGGCTGGGCGCACGGTATGCTGGCAGCAGGTCTGCACTATCTGCTGATAACCGCTGTGCCGGATATGCACGGCGGCTTCTGCCTGTACAACGGCGGTCTGACCGCAGCGCTGATCTGCCTGCTGTTCGTTCCCCAGCTGGAAAAGTTCTGCCGCACCAAAGAAGAGCGGAAGAAGATCAAAACCAACTAATATATGTTAACAATTCTGCCTCTTATGCGAAAATATAAGAGGCAGAATTTTTCTTTCAGCGCTGTCAAATTTCTGTTTGACAATACCTTCTCCCGGGGAGAAGGTGCCCCGCAGGGGCGGATGAGGAATGCGGGCGGTAATCTGGCTTTTTCCTCATTGTCCCAGACTTCTTCCGCACTTCACTGCACGCCATTCCTCATCAGTCAGCTTCGCTGACAGCTTCCCCCCGGGGGAAGCGATTGGTCGGTGCGTCGCGTCAACACACCGTCAAACAGAAAGTTGACAGAAAACGGAGGTGGCGAGCCACCTCCGTTTATCGTATAAATCAGTTTTTACCTGTGGTGAAGTCTTCCGGCTTTTCGCCGTAGCCGAACTTCCAAAGGATGGCATCGGTGATTCTCCGGCAGGCAAAGCCGTCACCGTAGGGATTGACCGCATTTGCCATCTTGGTGTAAGCTGTTTCATCCCGCAGCAGCAGGTTCGCTGTCTCCACGATCTTATCCTTATCTGTTCCGCAAAGGACCACTGTACCGGCAGAAATTGCCTCAGGCCGCTCCGTTTCGTTACGCAGCACCAGCACCGGCTTGCCCAGAGAGGGTGCTTCCTCCTGGATGCCGCCGGAATCGGTCATAACCAGATAGCACCTTGCCATCAGGTTGTGCATCTCATTCACATCCACCGGCGGGATCAGGGACACGCCCGGTACATCCCCCAGATACTTCTTTGCTGTTTCCTGCACATAGGGGCTCAGGTGGACAGGATAGACCACCTTTACGCCGGGATTTTCTTCCACCACCTGTCGTGCCGCTTTCATAATATTTTCCATAGGCTCGCCGTAGTTTTCCCGGCGGTGGGCTGTAAGCAGGATCACCTTATTGTTTTCAAAGTCCAGTTTTTTCAATTCTTCTCCGGCAAATTCGTAATCCGGCCGGACCGTTGTTTTCAGGGCATCGATCACCGTATTGCCGGTGATAAAGATCTCGCCCCGCACCTGTTCTTTTATCAGACTCTGGGCATTATTGACGGTAGGAGAGAAGTTGAGGGCAGAAATTTCGCTGACCAGGCACCGGTTCATTTCTTCCGGGAAGGGAGAATACATATCGTAGGTTCTCAGGCCTGCTTCCACGTGTCCCACCGGGATCTTATGATAAAAAGCCGCCAGTGCAGATGCAAAGGTGGTGGAGGTATCGCCGTGGACCAGGATCAGGTCCGGCTTCACTTCCTCTAAAAGTTCATCCAGTTTGTCCAAAATCCGCACAGTAATTCCCGTAAGGGTCTGGCGGTCTCGCATAATATCCAGATCGTGATCTCCTTCAATGCCGAAGATCTCCATAACTGCGTCCAGCATCTGCCGGTGCTGGGCTGTCAGGCATACGATACATTCAATTTCCGGTCTGCTTCTCAGTTCCAAAACCAGAGGGCACATTTTAATGGCTTCCGGCCGTGTGCCGAAAATGGTCATCACTTTGATTTTACCCATAAAGTTATCCTTTCTCCTTTATTACCGGCGAAAAAATACAGACTTTAGTTTGTGGCAAACTTTATAAGGAAGTTTACTTTTTATTCTCTGGAGCTCTGCATTTAACTGCTGTACGCTCTGGTTGCTTTCCGTCAATGCGGTTTCCAGCGTTGCTACGTCCGTTTCCCGTTGCTTCAAAGCACCCATCAAAGTCTGGATGATTTGCTCTTTTTCTCCGCAATCCGGGCCGGACACATCTTCCTTTTCGATTTTCTCTGCTGGGCTGCGGCTTAGCAAGGCTTCCGCCCTGTCTTTCACTGCCGCCGTCCGGCTGATGTACGCCTGCACCCCTTCCGGCGCCTGCCAGTTTTCTGTCAGGACCTGCTCCATTTGGGCGGCAAGTCCCTGGGTATCCCGGAAACGGATGATCCCCCTGGAATAGCCGATGTCCTGAAGGATATGTTCCATCTTCACTTCATAGGCCACAGGGATAAAGGGAACTTCCATTGCAATGCAGGAGATCATTGCGTGCAAACGGGTGCAGATCACCAGATCGCAGTTTGCAATTTCTTCTTTGATCGCCCTAATATTGCCGGTATACACACTGTGGCGTACCCGCTCCCTTTTATTTACACCGGACAGGATCTGTTCGGTCACTGCCATATCGGAAGTAGTTCCGCTGGAGAGGCTGAAGATCACAGCCTCCCGCTTGTCATCCGCTTCCAGATAGGTATTGATCACCGTTTGCAGATCTGCCGTATACCGGAGCATATCCTCGTCTGTAGCATAATTGGGACGCCGGACGGAGATGCCCAGACGATCTTTCTTTTGGTCGCTTTTTTCCTTCCAGTGGGAGAGAAACGCCAGATCCCCGATGGGCTCGATCTCTTTGCCCGGCATCCACTGCCGGAGAAGGTTTACAGAATTTTCATCTCTGGGGGCAACAATATCTGCATTTTCCATCATCTGGACAATATCCTGTTTTGTCTGCTCACTATAGTTATGAAACAGACTAAATCCCCAGAAAATCACTGTGCCGCCGATCTGCTTTACCGCCTGTACATACTTTTTCCGCTTGGTGAAATCTCCGTTATCCGGGAAAATATCACCGCCGATGCACATATAGGCATCGAACATATTCTTCCGCAGGAACACATCACATTCCGGAAGTACATACAGATTGGGAAATTTTCCTGCCCAGGCGATCACATCTTCCGGGTAATGCTCCAAAAAGGAGTAGAATTTACAGCCAGGAAACAGATCGGTCACTGTTTCGATGAAAATATCGTCTCCGTAATTCAGGTCATAAAATGCGTCCAGTAAAATGTTCATTGGCAAACCCACCTATACAGGTTTATTCTTTTTCTGTTCCGCTGAGTTTATAGAGAATCTCCAGATAGGAATTGACCATCTCATCTACGCTAAATTGCTGCTTCTGCTCCGGTGTGAGTTGTGCCTTCCGGCGATACTCCGGCAGATTTTCTGTCATCTCCAGGATGGCATCCACCACAGATTGCTGATTGGGCATATTCTTCAAGGCAGAAACTTTGTTCAGTTCCTCAGACTTGAGGGTAACAATATCCGGATAAGGTGTGGGAACCACGATACAGGAGGCTTCCCGCTCTGCCTGCCGGGCATTGCCCACATCGGTGACAATCATCGGCTTATCGCAGTAGATCGCCTCCAAAACCGCATTGCTGCAGCCCTCTTGCATGGTAGGCAAAATGAAGATATCCGCTGTCTTCCGGAGAAACTCGCCCATATTCCGGTGGGGGAAGTAATCCACCTGAATAATATTCTTTCTGGCAGGGGATTTCTTTAAGAGGCTTGTAAACCGATCATAGTATTCCTGATCGCCCACATTGCCCACCAGCAGCAATTTGATGTTGGGATTACGCTGGACGATTTTCTCCATAACGCCGATCATACCCGCCTGACCCTTGGAATAATAGAAGGATGCCACAAAGGCCAGAGCAATGTCCGTATCTGCCAGGCCCAGTGCTTTCCGGGTCAGATTATCCGGCAGTTCCTGAATGGACAGTTCGTCAAAACTGATGCCATTATAAATAGTCTGCACATTCTGGCACACATTGTCGGTTCTTGCGTTAAAGTAGTGTTCCACGGCCTCAGACACAGGAATCACATAGTCTGCGTGCTTCATTATCTCTGCCCTGGCCTTGATCTCGCTGTCGCTGAGCCAGATATAGGTATTGTGCACTGTATAGAGGGTGTTGACACCCATTGTGCGCATCTTCTCCAGGGCAAACACATTGTAGTGATAGTGCAGATTGGTGATATGGTGCTTTTTCATCAGGCGGATGAGTTCCTCTTCACTATCGTGGAATACCAGCAGATCTCCTTCATCGATCTGCTGCGCCATACTGCCCAAAACATCCTTCTGGCACAGTAGGTAGGTGCGGAAGCCCGCCTTCTTATAGCCCTCATACAGGTACAGAACGATCTGCTCCAGACCGCCCCGGTCAAAGGTGGTGACCACCAGACCCACTGCAGGGGTTTCGCCGGGTTTGATTTGCTTGCCTTCACCCAAGTGACTGCGCAGGGTCTGCACGCCCTGTGTGTAGGTCTCGTGCAGGCGATCGAGGATCTGGAAGTTCTCTGTGGCGATCTTTGCCGCATCTTCCTTGCCGGGCAAATTCCCGTTCAGGCAGTCCTCATAGGGAATATACTGCATTCCCAGTTCCACAAAGTCGCCGATTTCCGGGGACTTCATAACGGGAATGATGCCATACTGCAGGTACTCAATGATCTTTGTGGGGCAGGCTACATAGTTAACGGTACACGCATCCCGCAGAACAAAGCCATAGTCGCACAGAGCATACTCTGCACCCAGTGCCTGGGGAGATCTGGAGTCCACCAGAACGCTCTCCGGTTTATTCCAACTCTCGTTAAATTCCTTCGGATCGGGAACGAAGATCTTATAATCGTAGTTTTCAGCAGTCTTTTCCATAATCGACTGCATCAGTTCCACATTTTGCCACTTCTGGGTACCGCCTGCATACACAACCACAGGCTTTCCCTGTGTGCCCTTATTCACATCTGCAGGGGTGTGTCTTTGCTTCACATCGATGTTGAAAATAGGCATTACCACGAAGTCTGCATCCGTTTCCCCGTGCTTGCGCTCCAGGTGGCGCTGCATAGCCCGGTTAACCACAACGATCACATCTGCGTGGTGGAAGAAGAAACTTTCCACCTCGTCGCCGATCTGGCGGCCGGTCTGGCTGCCGTACATCTCGTATTCCTCCGGTACAGAACCGTGAACATCCCAGATGGTTCTGATCTTATAGTGATTGAGCAGTTGGCACATTTCGATGTTAACACTGTCGGTCATAAACCGGTTGATGGAGTGCACATACATCAGTCCGCAGTGCTCTGCCAGGGCAAAGATCAGCCGTCTGTGCTCCGGATTGTGGGAATTATAGGTGATGAAATAGTGCTCGTCGTCTACCTTCTCCTCACCCAGGCGGTCATTTTTCTTGCCGTCCTCCAGGATATACACCCGCAGATAGCCGTCAAAAATCTCCTCATCCACCCGCTTGATCCGCTGGATGTATCCGTCCCGTTCATTTTCCGGTGTGAAAATGGGGGCGTGGATGGCCACCTTTTTATGGGTGTCTGCCAACTTATCCAGAATTTCCGCCACCACAGGATACTGCTTTTTCAGATCCTCCAGTTCCTGCTGGGTGATGTTGCCGTTTTCCAGGGTAATGGTTAATTTGCTTTCTTTTTTCAGTCTGAGTTTCACCAAAGTCAACTTAATCAACTTTTTGATGATCTCTTTGCCGGAAATGATCTCCAGGGGCAATGTGGGCAAGGGATAATCCGGGTAAATAAAGACCTTATTTTTCAGTTGCTCCTGCTTGGAACTGTGGAAGATCTTATAAAGCTTCAGTTGAATCTTTCTTGCCAAAATCCGCACTAAGTGCCGGGCACGCATACTCTGCACGTGGGTAAATCCGCTTTGCAGACTGTGAACCGGCGCAACGGTGTCAGAGGCGCCTCCCGCCTGGGCAGCTGCTGCCTGAATTTGCTGGTGCTGGCTGATAATGCTCTGAGCATATTGCTCACTTTGATACCAGGCGATGCCAGCCTCCCAGTTTTTGATCAGGGTCTCCGATGCTTCAATCGCCTTGGCGATCAAACCGCTGCTGCGTTCGTCAATGGGGGCTTCTGTAAACCGGGTCAAGTCCTGACGGCAGGACTGGAGCAGCCGGAACATACTGCCTTCCAGGGTCATATTCCACTTTTCTTCAAAGCGCTTTTTGTTCACATTGGAAATGTTGATCCGGTCGGGCATATCCAGTTTGGAGAAAGAACCGGAACCAAAATGGTGCACATAGCAGCCCCGGATGATCATCATACGGAAGCCTGCCTTCAGGGCGCGCAGGCAGTAATCGTCATCCTCATAGGAGCCGGGATAGAACCGCTCGTCCAACAGACCGATGGCGTCAATGACTCTGCGGTGGAAAATAGTGTTGAAGAAATTAAGTTTTTCGCTTTCAAACACCAAGCCCTTGTAGGTCTCATACCGATAGTGGGAGAACTGATTAGCCACATCAAATGCACCGGCACCCAGTTCCACTTCATAGTCGATGGCAATTGTCTGTTCGTTGCCGGTGGCATTGGTGACAGGGCCTGTAATATCGTAGTCATCCTCTGTCAGGTATTCCAGCCAGTTGTCTGTAACCAGTACATCGGAATTGAGCAGACAAATATGGGTGATCTCCGGGTCCTCCAAAAACTTCTTAATGACCACATTGTTGCCACCGCTGAAGCCCAGATTCTTATCAGAACGGATAAAGAAGCCTTTGCCTCCGTCCTTTTCAAAGTTCTCAAAGTGCTTCTTTGCTGCAGCGGCATCCTTCTGCTGAGAACCGTTGTCAATCACGCCCACTTCGTAGGCAACCTTCGTTTTTGCCTTCAGCAGGGACTCCAGCGCGTATTTCAAAAATTCGTGTCCGTTAAAATTGAGGATAACAATACCGACTTTGCGACCACTCATTTTCGTGCACCTCCACTTACTTATTTTTCTCGTTTAAGTTTCCGCTTCACTGCCGCAAACAGTCCGTGGCGATGGTTAAGCAGGAAATAATATGTCCTTACCAGGAAAAATGCGATTTTATTTGGCAGACGCAGAAAATGCACCTTCCCGGTTTCTTTGGAAGATGTTACACAAGTCTGCAACTGGCTGTAAAAATCTGCGGCTACAGTCTGCACATTCAATTCCTTTTGGCAGACGCAGTGTGCCCGGTGGCGCATTGCTTCCCGCAGTTTGGGATCGTCCAGCAATTTTTTGATTGCCTGATACCAGGAATCGGCTGTGTTTTCACAGAAAACACAGGTATCCGGCCATTTTTTCAGACGCAGATAGGGGCCTGTTTCAGAGAAGATGCCCACCATACAGGCAGAGGAATACTCAATAAATTTAATATAATGCTTGCAGCCGTGGAAAGCAGTATCCGGCATCGGTGCAAGGCCGATGTCCCACTGCAAACCATTGAGGGTCTGCAAATAAGTTTCATAACAATCGCAGAAGGGAACGGTCTGGGCATCCAGCGCCTGTGCAAAGGAGGGAATGGCACCGAAAAAATGAAAACTGACCTGATTTGCGTATTCCTGCTTGATCCGCAGCAATGCATCCTTCAAAATATTCTCAATGTCATCCACCCGATCCAAAGAACCGGCAAAGCCGATCCGCACCGGCAAAACATCTTCCCGGGGCGCAAATTCTGCAGGAAGGACCGCAGGCTCTTCCACCAGAATCCCCTTTCTGCCACTGCCCTCCGGGGCATAACGGTCCAGTAATACCGGCGACGGTGACAGGACCATCTGACTCAGGGAAATCATATCTTCAATGTTTTGGCGGATATCCTTTCGGGAGAAATGGACAGCGCTGAGCAAATTTCCCGGCACATTCAAAAGGTCGTCATCGATCAGGTAGGCAATTGTTTTTCCGGCATTATAGGCTTTGGTTGCCAATTTGCGCTCGTACCAACTGTCCGACCTGCCCATAATCACCACATCTGCCCAGTTCAAATCTTTCCGGGAGACTTTGTGATAGGACATTGCCCGGTAGTCCACCAGTCCCTGGGATGCCAGTTCCTGCAATTGCGCATAGGCGCACAATTGCACGGACGGGAAATTGCTGGCATAGGTCAGCAGAATCTGCAATTTCTTATTTTCCGAATTCATTTCCGATCCTCTGTTGGACTTCAGGATTTTTCGTATGCATCGCACACGGTTTTGGCATCCCCAAACATTTTCAGGGAGCCGTGATCCAGCCAGCCAACCCGGCTGCACATAGACCGGATCTGGCCTAAGTTATGGGAAACCAGAATGACCGTTGCACCGCCACTCATCAGTTCCATCATCCGCTTATGGCTCTTTTCCTGGAAGTTGGCATCGCCAACGGACAAAATCTCGTCCACGATCAAAATCTCCGGTTCCACCACAGTGGCAATGGAAAAAGCCAGCCGGGCAATCATACCGGAAGAATAGTTCCGCAAGGGGATATCAATAAACTCACCGATCTCGGAAAATTCCACGATTTCGTCATATTTTTCTTTCAAAAACTGCTCGGAATACCCCAAAATTGCACCGTTAAGGAACACATTCTCTCTGCCGGACATATCCATATCAAAGCCGCTGCCCAATTCCAGCATCGGCACTACCTTGCCGTAAACATTGGCACTGCCGCCAGTGGGCTTAAGAATGCCAGAGATGATCTTCAGCAAGGTACTCTTGCCGGCGCCGTTGTGACCGACCAGTCCAACAACTTCGCCCTTACGCACATTGAAGGAAACATCGTGCAATGCCACAAATTCTCTGTACTGCACTTTCCTCTTAAGGACCTTGATAATATATTCTTTCAGATTGACGATCCGGTCCTTGGGAAGGCGGAAGTTCATAGAAACATCCTGGATCTCAATAATGTTCTGGACATTTTCTTCCATATTGTCCTCCTTATACATATAAGACGAACTTGTTCTGCTGCTTTCTGAACACAAGGGTACCAATTCCCAGCATCAGCACAGCCGACAGCATACACATCAAATATGCCTTCGGCTCCGGGGAAATCCCGTCGATGATGCAGGTACGGGCAAAGGAAATGAACTGGCACATGGGGTTGAGAAGATAATAGGGCAAAAACTTTTCCGGAATAATGCTGATGGGATAGAACACCGGAGTCAGGTACTGCCATATCATAGCAATAATGCCCCACAGGAAACCGGTATCCTGGAAGAAGGTCATTGCCGTGGATAGCAGCAGCACCAAACCTACAACAAACATCAGCAGACACATAACATCAAAAATCAGCAAAAACAGTGCCGGTGTGAACCGGGTACCGGTAAATGCCATCAGTAAGAACAGCGGAATGAAGGAAAGCACCAGGTTTAGTGATGTGGAAATAACCTTGGAAACCGGGTAAATATACTTAGGCATATACACTTTCTTGATGAGGGATGCATTTGCCACGATGGCAGACATACCCAAAGTGGCTGCTTCATTGAAGAAGTTAAAGAACACGATACCTGTCAGCAGGTATGCAGGATAATTGGCAATGTCCGCCTTGAAAATGGTGGAGAACACAACATACTGCACACTCATTGTCAACAGGGGGTTGAGTAAACTCCAGACAACACCCAGGTAAGACCGTTTATATTTGGTCTTAAAGTCCCGGGATACCAGTTGCTTAAGCAGATACATATAGTTATTAACCATATAAAATATGGTATACAGAAGGTTATTTCTGCCCTTCTTAATGCCCAGATACTGCCACAGGCTAAATGCAAAGCCAACAGCAAACACAGATGTCATAATGATCCAATAGGGCGTATAACAGAACTGCTGGTAGGCGATGGCATAAACGCCGCCTACGCACGCCCAGAATACAACTGCCAAAATAATCAGCACACGTTTTATCGTTTTATGATCCATAAAAAAATCCTCATAATCTGAAGTAATTCATAACTCGGGCAATACATATAGATATCCTTTTACAGTATAATACAAACACCTGCAAAAAGCAAGGAGAAAAACCCCAAACTGCCACCGGTCGGCACACTTGGATTATGTACAAAAAACAGGAACGGCACACGCCGTTCCTGTTTTGTCTTATTTCAGAATCAGTAACACCACACCGGCTGTCAAAAGCAAAATGCTTCCAATCAGCAACGGCAGTCCCTTCCACTTCCGGGGCACCGGGGTAAGCGCCTCGTCCAGAATTTCTGCACCGGGGGCTTTCTTGCCAAACCAGTAGCGGATATGCACCAGTTTGCCATCCTCGTATTTTTCTGTTTCGCCGATGTAGCCCGGTGTTTTTGCCAGATAACTGCGATTTCTTTCCCCGGTAAATCGGATCACATACCAGGTAGCACCATCGGTGTTATGTGCCTGTTCCACCACACCGGTGCTTGTAATTTTCTCCTCCGGGATCTTCTCCGGTTTCTTGGATAGAAAAACTGCAAATACGGCAATGGATAATACGATCAAAATAATTCCAACCACGGTATCCCCTCTTTTCCTGTCTCATTTGAACCGATTATACCACCGGGTATCACTTTCTGTCAACCAATCCCTTATGCAAATTATTATTTTTTCATAATTTATTATTGACATTCGATAATTTTGGTGCTACAATGCACCCAAAAGGAGGAATGTCTTATGAAAAAATCACCCTTATCCACCCGCATCACCCTTTGGGTCAACCGACTGATCGGTCTGCTGGTAGCCGCGCTGATCCCCGCCCTTCCCTTTATACTGGACTGGTACTGCACTATGCGTACCTTGCGGCAATCGGAATATTGGGCAATTATGATCGCTTTTTATCTGTGCGTTCTGCTGGTTGCCTTTGCCCTTTGGAATTTGGACCGGCTGTTGCGCAATATTATCATCTTTTGCGTATTCACCCAGGATAATGTGCGCTGTATTTCCCGGGTGCGCTGGTGCTGTGGCGGTGTCAGCCTGATTTGTGCGCCCTCCGCCTTTGTTTATTATCCCCTTTCCTTTATTGTTATTATTATGGCTTTTTTGTGTCTGGTGACCAGCGTCATCACCCAGGTAATGGCTGCCGCTGTCTCTATCCGGGAAGAAAATGACCTGACCATATAAGGAGCGCAGACTATGTCAATCATTGTAAATCTGGATGTAATGCTGGCAAAACGAAAAATGACATCTTTGGAACTTGCCCAGCGGATCGGTATGACCCCCGCAAACTTGTCTATATTGAAAACCGGCAAAGCAAAAGCGGTGCGTATCAGCACAATTGAGCAGATCTGCAAAGAACTGCAGTGCCAGCCCGGGGATCTTTTTGAGTATGTAGCGGATGCCGATTCCTTGAAATAATCACCAAAAGAGGAATCCTATATGGAAAGAAACAACATTTCGGAAAATTGGAGTAATCCCCTCCCAAAAAACGCCAATCCAAAAATCACCTTTCCTGCCAAAGCAAAGGAACTGGTCCTGTTCCTGCTTTATATGATCTCCGGTCTTTTGCTTTGTAACAGCATATTATATGGTGGCTTTCATCTGGTCTTTGCCATTTTTGCCTCCCTGAACCTGCTTCTTGCTGTTTGCTATCTTTTAAGTTCCGGCTGCCGTCTTACCGGTTACAGCACAGCCTTATTGGTGCTGAGCCTGTGTATAATCGCAGGCTTTGCCCGGTCCGATGACGGGTTTGTGAAATTTATACTGATCGGTTTTCTGCTTGTCAGTGAAAATTTAGGGCTTTGTCTGCTGGCAGGGCACAATCTTCGGAAAACCGGAGGCGTAACCTCCTTGCTGGATGTACCCTATACGCTGTTTGTGCTGGGTTTTGGCAAACTGCCTATGGCGATCCGGGGCCTGCGGGATGCCTTTCGCCGCAGTGGCAGTGCAGGCAAAAAAAGCGGCGCAATTTTAATCGGCTGCGCCATTGCTCTGCCCATTCTGGCAATTGTGATCTCTCTGCTTATCAAAGCCGATGCCGCCTTTGATGCACTGCTGAAGTTGCTCCCCCGGTGGAATTTGGGAGAAATGCTGATAACATTGCTTCTGGGCACATTCCCTGCCTTTGTGTTGTATATCCGGGCAACAGCTTTGCGCCATTACCCCAAAGCGCCAAAGACCGCCGACAAAGCGCGCAAAGGGGTTAGTCCTCTGACGGTAAATACCATTTTAATCAGTGTAGCCGTGGTCTACAGTGTCTATCTTCTAAGTCAACTTGCCTACTTGTCCGGTGGTTTCCTGGGGGTACTGCCGGAAGGATATACACTGGCAGAATATGCCCGCCGGGGTTTCTTTGAGATGGCTTGGCTTTGCGCCATCAATCTGGTTGTTATTGTTCTGGCTGTCTGGCTAGTGGCAAAACAGGAAAAAGCGCCCTTATTTACCCGGCTTTTGTGCCTGTTTATTGGTATTGTCACTGTATTTCTGGTCTGTGCAGCCAGCGGAAAGATGTTTTTGTACATTGATGCTTATGGTTTGACCCGGCTGCGTGTGCTGACCGAGGTGATTATGCTCTGGTTTGCCCTTACCACTGTGGTGATCGGCCTGTGGCTTTTTGTCCCCAGGACCCCCTATATGAAAATTATTGTGGTGCTCTCTCTGCTGATCGGCGGAACAGTCCTGTGGGCAGATGTGGATACAGTGGTTGCCCGTTACAATGTGACTGCCTATCAGTCCGGACAACTGGAATCTGTGGATGTGACCTATCTGGACTCCCTTGGAGACAGTGCAGTACCTTACCTTTACCAGTTGACCAAATCATCTGACCCGGAAGTGGCAGAAACAGCAATAGAATCTTTGCAATACCGGCCTTGGTACTGGGATGCGGATTATCGGGGTTGGAATTATGTAAGATATGTGGCATATCTGTATTTACCGGAGTTTTCCAAAAGCCCTTACATACCATAAATGAAAAAGGGTTTATAAAAGAACCTCAAAACTTCCGGCGGGAGCAAGCCCCCGCCCTACGATATCCTTCGAAAGATCGTCGTAGGGCGGGGGTTTACTCCCGCCGACAGCCTGTTTTTTGTATCTATTCCATATATATTCTACAGTCCCATATTTTTCTTATTTCCGTTCTTTGACCAACATTGGCGTCATTAAGGGTTTTTGGAACAAATTCACAAAATGATTGCATTTGACTAAAAATGCATAGTAAAGATTATAGCCGCTGCCAAACAGGGTTTCTGTATTGCCCATTCCCTTGGCGATGATCACATCGGCTTCATCCATTGCCTGCTTTGCTTCTTTTGACAACAGGCGCAGTTCTGTGCCGCCTACGGTGTTGCCATTGTCGATGATAGGGAAGGGAATTTCCGCCAGCGCAGCATCCTCCCGGGTGGCATCGTTGTGCGCCGGGCCGCCCCGGACACAAAATGTAATTTCCAGATGGGGATAGTGCTTTTGAATTTCCTCTCCGAAAATCCGGTCAAAGCAAATTTCGCCTGCGTTATCCGTCAGGTACAATAGTTTTTTCCCGGATTCCATATCCATTCGCATTTGGGAATACACTGCCTTGTCCAGATCCATATCTGCCGCCCGGTTGAGCATACTGTCCAGTTCCTGGAAACTGACCTTATCCTGCAGGGCAGAAAAATCAATGTAATTTCCCAGGACTGAAAACTGGAGTGCTGCGTACAGGGGGTCTTCCGCCTGTGCCACCCGCGCTCTTATGGCATCCATCCGCTGCAGCACAAAGTGATTGGAGTCCGCTTTTTCCTGCTTGTAGCGGTCTTCTTCAATGCCATAATATTTCCGATACAGTTCCGCAGCCCCCGGGCCTAATGTGGGAGAACTGGCATCTTCCGGGGCATCGAGCAACTGCTGCATCAGTTCTTTTGCAAATTTCATTGCGGTTTCTTCGTCACCCAGCGACCGGGCTTTTTCCAAGTGTCGGTTTAAGTGACACAGCACACATTGCGTGGTTAATTTCAGGCTCACAGATCTTCCTCCTGTATATGAAGCAGTGTGTGGGACAGTTCCAGAAGTTTTGCAGATCCACTGCTGTTTTCTATTACTACACAGCCTTCTCCGTCCCCTAATAATCCTGCTTCTTCCAGTAAATGCCGGGTGTGACGGGCCGTTCCTTCCCCGCCGTCAAAGAGGGCAATTTCCGGTCCGAGAATTTTTGCCACGGTTTTCGCCACAAAAGGATAATGGGTACATCCCAGAACCAATGCGTCCAGTTTGCCCACATAGGGATGGAGAATTTCCCTTAACAATGCCTCCACTTCCGGTCCGCTGACTTTTCCGGACTCCACCAATTCCACCAGACCGGGTGCGGGAATACGGGATACCTGCACATCCGGGAAACGGGATGCCTGATAGGCAAATTTTTCCTCTCGCAAGGTAACATTGGTCGCCATCACACCCACCCGCCCGTTGGGGAAACGGTCAGCCGCCATTTTTAAGGCAGGTTCAATGCCCACCACGATCAGTTCCGGGTACATTTGACGAAGCACGCGCACTGCCGCAGAAGTGGCAGTGTTGCAAGCCACCACCAGTGCCTTGATCCCTCTGGGGAGCATCTTTTCCACTGCCTCCAGAGTCAACGCCCGCACTTGCTCAGTGGGACGGTTGCCATAGGGTGCGTTGGCAGAATCGCCGAAATACAGATACTTCTCCCGGGGCATTTGCTTGCGCAGTTCCCGCAGAACGCTGATGCCGCCCACGCCAGAATCGAATACGGCAATATATTCCTCCTTGGTGTGCATTTTCTCACCCGCTTCGTTTGTATATTTTTGTTATTATAGCAAAATCCGCCACCGGTTGCAATGGCAGAAAGCAAATTTCTGTTTATCGGTCAGTTGGTTAGACGCACAGACTATCAAAAACCGTGTCATTGCGAGGAGCGAAGCGACGTGGCAATCTCAAAAACCAGCCTTGTACCAGGAGATTGCCACACCAGTGTGCGCACTGGTTCGCAATGACATGCGTTT
>JAZNDD010000170.1:0-6891 GCA_045587865.1 Faecousia sp. | reverse complement strand
GCCGCCCTCGGCGTCCCATCAGGAAATCCGTCCTCGATGGGCGGGTTTCCTGCAGCTTGCCAATATTTCTGTATTTTTGGGGCATCGAACCCCAAAAATACAGATGGGACGCCGAGGGCGGCGTCCCCTACGAATTAACCGATAAACAGAAATTTGACTTTCCGGGTGGGGCTATTTATTTACAAATTGGTCTATTATTTTTGCCCATTGTATGATATAATAAGTAAAATTATGCCTCAGGGAGGAAACTATGGGACTGTTTACAAAATTGTTTGGTTCCCGGTCTGATCGGGAGATCAAGAAACTCCAACCCATTGCCGATAAAATTCTGGCGCTGGATGCGCAATATCAGGCGCTTTCCGAAGAAGAACTGAAGGGAAAGACTGCCCTTTTCAAGGAGCGCCTCAGTCAGGGAGAAACACTGGATGATATTTTGCCTGAGGCCTTTGCTGCCATCCGGGAGGCCGCCTGGCGTGTGCTGGGAATGAAGCCTTATCCGGTGCAACTTTTGGGCGGTATCGTACTGCATCAGGGCCGCATTGCGGAAATGAAAACCGGTGAGGGTAAAACCTTGGTGGCAATTCTCCCCTGTTACCTCAATGCCTTGACCGGTCGCGGCGTTCACGTGGTTACTGTCAACGATTACCTTGCCAAGCGCGACTCCGACTGGATGGGCAAGGTCTATCGGTATATGGGTTTGTCAGTGGGTCTGGTAATTCCCGGTATGAAGCCTGCAGAACGGCGGGTGGCCTATGCAGCGGATATTACCTACTGCACCAATAACGAACTGGGTTTTGATTATCTTCGGGATAATATGGCAATTTACAAGCAGGAACTGGTCCAGAGGGGACACGCCTTTGCCATTGTGGACGAGGTGGACTCCATCCTCATCGACGAAGCCCGTACCCCTCTGATTATTTCCGGCAAGGGTGAGGAGTCCTCCAAACTGTATGAAATGGCGGATTACTTCGTATCCACCCTGCGCAAGCAGGTGTTTGCCAAGACAGAAGACAAGGAAGTTCAGGATGATTACGACTGCGACTATATCGTAGACGAAAAGGCACGCACCGTATCCCTGACAGCCTCCGGAATTGCTAAGGCAGAAGCCTATTTCCACGTGGAAAATCTGGCAGATCCGGAAAACAGCACCCTTTCCCATCACTTAAACCAGGCAATGAAGGCCCGGGGTCTGATGAAGAAGGACATTGACTATGTGGTCAAGGAAGGCCAGATCATCATTGTTGACGAGTTTACCGGACGACTGATGTACGGCCGCCGCTATAACGAAGGCCTGCACCAGGCAATCGAAGCCAAAGAACGGGTGACAGTGGCAGGAGAAAGCAAGACCCTGGCAACCATCACCTTCCAGAATTTCTTCCGTCTGTATGACAAACTTTCCGGTATGACCGGTACCGCCCTGACAGAGGCAGAGGAATTTGCCGCCATTTACCGGCTGGATGTGGTAGAGATCCCCACCAACAAGCCAGTGATCCGGAAAGATCAAAACGATGTGGTCTATAAGACGGAATTGGGTAAATTCCGGGCGATCATCCGTCAGGTGCAGGAATGTCACGCCAAAGGACAGCCTGTGCTGGTGGGTACCGTATCCATTGAGAAAAGTGAGATTTTAAGCAAACTCCTGAAAAAAACAGGCGTTCCCCATAATGTGCTCAACGCCAAATACCATGAGCAGGAAGCCCAGATCGTTGCCCAGGCAGGCAAACTGGGTGCTGTCACCATTGCCACCAATATGGCAGGCCGTGGTACAGATATTGTGTTGGGCGGCAACGCAGAATTTATGGCAATGAACGAACTGCGCAAAGCAGATGTTCCGGAAGAACTGCTGCGGGAGGCTAACGCCTATTCTGAAACAGACGATCAGGAAATTTTGGCGATCCGCAGCCGCTACGAAGAACTCCTGAATAAGTACAAAACCCAAATGGCGGAAGAAGCCCAGCAGGTGCGACAGGCAGGCGGTCTGTTTATCATCGGCACAGAGCGCCACGAATCCCGCCGGATCGACAACCAGCTTCGGGGCCGTTCCGGCCGTCAGGGCGATCCCGGTGAGAGCCGGTTCTACCTAAGCCTGCAGGACGATCTGATGCGTCTGTTCTCCTCTGACCGGGTGATGGGTATGATGAATGCGCTGGGTCTGGATGAGGATACCCCCATCGATGCAAAGATCTTGTCCGGCGCAGTGGAAAATGCCCAGAAAACCGTGGAAAGCCGTCATTTCAAATCCAGAAAGAATGTGCTGGAATACGATAATGTTATGAACACTCAGCGTGAGGTGATCTACGCCCAGCGGCAGAAGGTGCTGGACGGTGAGGACTTGCGGGAGAATATGCTCAGTATGCTTCAGGGTCTTATCGACTCCACCGTTACCGAGGCACTGAGCCAGACCGGCGGCGTTGCAGACGGAGACAGCCTGCGGGTTGTGCTGGGGAAACTTCAGGGCATTTACTTCCCCAGAGGGGCCTATGAAGCCCCGGAAGAAGAACTCTCTGCAGGGAAACTTTCTGAAGATCTTTATGAACTGGCACTGCAGACTTACGAAAAAAAAGAACAAAGTCTTACCCCTGCGGTTATGCGGGAACTGGAGCGAGTGATTATGCTCCGGGTGGTAGACGAATACTGGATGGACAACATCGACGCGATGGACGACTTGAAGCAGGGAATCGGTCTGCGGGCATACGGCCAGCACGATCCGGTCATTGCCTACAAAGAGGAAGGCTATGAAATGTTCCAGGCAATGATCAGTGCCATCCGGGAGGAGACCATCCGCCGGCTGTTCCTTGCCCAACTGCGCCCTGCCCAGGAAGTGAAGCGGGAAAAGGTCGCAAAGGAAACCGGGACCGGTGCTGCCACCAAAACTACCGTCAAGGCACAGCCTGTTCGCAACAAAGAAAAGAAAGTAGGTCCCAACGATCCCTGTCCCTGCGGAAGCGGCAAGAAGTATAAGCAGTGCTGCCGCGCCAAGGATGTGGCAGAGGGAATGAATAATTAGAAATCTGAAAGCCCCTGTCCTACATTTATCCTCGTGTTTTATTTGGAGCATTTATGGCTATGGAATTTGTAAATGTTGGTAGCCTCCGTTATTTGACGGCTGACAATATCGGCGTGCCCCATTGCTTTACCACCCGTCTGGGCGGTGCCAGCAGCGGACACTTAGCCAGTTTGAATATTGGCACCCATCGGGGTGACGATCCGGAAACTGTCCGGAAGAATTATGAAATTCTCTCGGATGCTTTGGGCTTTGATACGACACATTTGGTGCTGACCCATCAGACCCATACGGACCGGGTCTTGCAGGTGGGAAAAGCCCAGTACGGCGCAGGTCTGTTTGCGCCGGAACTGCCTCAGTGTGATGCCCTGATCACTAACGAGCCAGGTACGGCGCTGGTGATCTTTACCGCAGACTGCACGCCGATCCTTTTATACGATCCGGTGACCGGTGCAGTGGGCGCAGCCCACGCCGGCTGGCGAGGAACGGCGGCAGGCATCGGGGCAAAAACCGTACAGGCAATGTGCGATGCCTACGGCTGCAAAGCAGAAAATATCCGGGCGGCAATCGGACCGAACATCGCCCAGTGCTGTTTTGAGACCGACCGGGATGTGCCCCAGGCAATGCTGGAAAGTCTGGGAAATGAAGCCCAAAAGTATATTCGCCCCAGCGGGGAGAAATATTATGTAAACCTAAAAGAAATGAACGCCTTATGGCTAAAGCGGGCGGGTGTCCGGAACATTGAACTTTCCGATGCCTGCACTGCATGCAGACCAGATCTGTTCTGGTCTTACCGCCGGGTGGGCGATGCCCGGGGTTCTCAGGGCGCGATTATCGTGTGCAAGGAGGAAGCAGTATGAAACGGCTGATTGCCGGATTTTTATGCATATTACTGGCAGCCACACTGCTTTCCGGCTGCGGTAAATCCAACACTGCCTATGTGCCCACCGGGGATGGCTTGACTTGGGACGAGGATTATACCGGACCGGTGCAGACCCATCCGAAAGAAGAAATACAACAGTCTTTGACTCTGACTTATTATCCCAATATCACCCTTAATCCCTACGGATGTACGGATTTTACCAACCGCACACTGTTTTCTCTTTTGTATCAGGGACTTTTTGCGGTAGACCGGAATTATAATGTGGAGCCGATGCTTTGCAAAAACTATCGGATCTCGGAGGATATGCGGTCCTTTACCTTTTATATTGAGGAAAATGCCCGGTTTTCTGACGGCGCTGTGCTGAAGCCGGAAGATGTGGTAGCCAGCCTGAATGCCGCCAGAGAAAGCACCTATTTTGGCGGACGGTTTTTTCATATCAACCAAATATCCCTGACCCAGGATGGCGGTGTGAATATTACGCTGGACACCCCCTGTGAGGATCTGCCCATTTTGTTGGATATTCCCATTATTCAGGCTTCTCAGGTAACCTCCGATAATCCCAGCGGCACAGGCCCTTATTATCTGGACCAGGCAACCGGAAAGGCTTGCCTGCGCCGGAAAAGCGACTGGTGGTGCAGTGCAGATATGATCATCACCGCACCTGCCATCGCCCTGCTGGAGGCCCAGTCCAATACCCAGATCCGGGATGCGTTCCAGTTTTCCGATCTGAGTCTGGTGCGGGCAGATCCCGGTTCGGACAGTTACACGGATTACCGCTGTGACTATGAGCTTTGGGACTGCGAAAGCGGTATGTTTTTGTATCTTGCCCCTTGCAAAACCAGCGAAGTTTTCTCTGATCCGGAAGTGAAGGCGGCACTGACCTATGCCATCGACCGGGAAATGCTGGCAAGTTCCTTTTACCGGGGCTATGCCCGCAGTGCCACTTTGCCCGCATCCCCCAATTCCCCTTATTACAGCCAGACACTGGCAGATAAGTATGCCTACGACGGCAAGACCTTCCATCAGATCATCAGCGACAAGGGCTATCAGGGAAGAACCGTGATTCTTCTGGTAAACAGTGACGACAGTCTGCGGGTGCGGGTGGCAAGAGCCATCGGAGAAATGCTGGAAGAAGCCGGTCTTGTGGTGCAGATGAAAGAAGTGGGAACGGCGGCGTATAAAGAAACGCTGATCTACCGCACCTTTGATTTGTGCTTAGGACAGACCGTTTTGTCCAGCAATATGGATCTTTCTGCCTTCTTCCACACCAACGGCGCACTGAGTTACGGCGGCGTGGATGATCCCACAGCCTATACTTTATGCCTGCAGGCTCTGGAAAACTACGGTAACTACTATACCCTCCATAAAACGATTATGGATCAGGGTCTGATTTGCCCGGTGCTGTTTCGCAGTTATGCGGTGTATGCGGAGCGGGGTTTGCTCACCGGCCTTGCACCCGCCCGGGATAATGTGTTCTGGTATTCCGTTGGGAAGAATATGGAGCAGGCATTGCTGCGGCAATGAAATGAATTGCCCTTACGGGCGTAATTTGCGCTGCGGCGCATATGGAATATAGAAAAACTACCCGAAGAAACCTTCGGGTAGTTTTTGTATTTCATTAAGCAAACATTCCAATAAGGCCATTGCCTTCGACCATAACGCCGGAAATGTTAATGTTTTCGTCGAAGCAGATCAGGTCTGCCTCCTTGCCTGTTTCAACAGAGCCCTTCCGGTCATCCAGGCCAATGATCTGGGCGGGAGTCAGAGTCATCATCCGAACTGCGTCATACAGAGGAACACCCACGTCCTTGCTCATAACCCGAATCAAGCGGTCAGCCGTTGCAATAGAGCCTGCAAAAGCAGAGCGATCTGCCAGCTTGCATACGCCATCCTCAATGAGAACCGTTTTGCCGTCAAATTGGCTGATGCCCTCTTCTTCCAAACCGGCACAGCGCATAGAGTCGGTGGTCAGCATAGTGTACTTGGGACCCTTGACCCGATAGACCATTTCCAGCAGCTCCAGAGGAACGTGGCAGCCGTCAGCGATCAGCTCCACAGTTATTTCCGGAATGCAGAATGCACTTTCCAGCACACCGCTGTGGCGGAAGCCACCCTTGCGGACGATGGTGGACATAGCAGAGTACAGGTGGGTCACGTGGGTAACACCCTTTTCGTAAGCTGCCTTTACCTGGCAGTATTCTGCGGTGGAGTGACCCACAGAGGGAAGAATGCCCTCCTGCCGCAGGCGCTGGGCAAACCGGTCTGCCCCCTCCTGCTCCACTGCCAAAGTCCAGCGGGCGATGGCACCCTTGCCGTACTGAAGATATTCTTCGTACTCTTCCGGCTTGGGCGGGCGGATATGTTCGGGATTGATCGCGCCGCACTGCTCCTTATTTAAGAAAGGACCTTCCATATGCAGTCCGTGAAGATAGGGACCTTTCCCAGCCAAAGACTGCTTTGCTTCCCGGAAAAGATCAATGCTCTGCAGGATAACCTCTCTGGTGGGTGCAACGGTTGTGGGGAGAATGGTGGTCGTGCCATACTTCAAATGGGTCAGACAGGAGGTTTCAAAGGCTTCCAGTGTCAGATCCATAAAATCGGCACCGCCGGCACCGTGGGTGTGCAGCTCCACAAAGCCGGGGGCTAAGTACTTACCCTCCAGATCGATCTTTTTGTCATAGGGAAGATTGGGAAATTCTGTGTCAAATCCAACTGCTTTGATCTTCTTATCCTCAACCACAACATAGCCTGCCTTGATTTCTTCCGGCAGAATTACTTTTGCGTTATAGATCAGAGTCAACATAGAAAAACCCTCTTACAGAATATACTTGCCCGCATCGGCATCCACATACAGTTTCGCATTGTCGTGCTTACGCATAATGGTAGCGGGGCAGGCGGTGGAGATCTCTCCTTCAATCATTGCCCGGATGGCGTTTGCCTTGGTGGGGGCAGGAACGGTGCAGAACATTGCCTTTGCAGAGGTCAGACCGGGAACGGTGACGCT
>JAZNDD010000169.1:0-2650 GCA_045587865.1 Faecousia sp. | reverse complement strand
CCGGCCTTTCCGGAGTAGATGCCCGCCGGGTGGTGGAGGTCCACCGCCCAGCCGGAGTAGGAGACGGCGTCCTCAAACCTGCGGCCGGAGGTGGCGTCGTCCTGCGTCAGGATGTAATCGCCCACAAGGCGGCGGGACTCCCGCCGACCGTTGATGATGCTCGCAAAGCGGAACCGGTAATCGCGGATCAGGTCCTTTTTGGACCAGTGGTTTTTCACAAAGTTGTAGTAGCCCAGATCCACCATCATCAGTGCATCGCGGCTCTCTTCCCCGTCCCACATATCGTCGTAGGTGTTGGGTGCTTCCAGCCACCATTGCATAGCGATACTGCGGATGGTACGGCCAAATTCCAGATCATCCTCCGGCAGTTTGGGTACCCATTCGGGTGCGTGGTATTCTACTGCCGAATCGGTCTTTCCAAAGAAAGCACGCTTATCGCCTTTAATACAACCACTCATTGTCAGGGTGTCGGCAATAGACGGAGCCGCTTCTTCCTTATGCTGGGCAGAACTTTCCCGACCGAAGCGGGACTTGGCACCTGCAAAATAGCCGATCCAACTGTCACCGGTACAGTCAATAAAGATCTTGCCGGTAAAACGTTGCTTTGTGAGGGTGAGGATGTTCATTGCGGTGACGGCTTTGATGGTTTCATCGTCTGCCATTTCTACCGCGCAAACATGGTTGTTGCAAATCACAGTGAGATTTTCTTCTGCGGCGGTCAGTTGTTCCATAGCGCGGGTCCATGCACCGCCAGGGGCCGGGTCCAAATCCCGCAGACGGCGGATCTCCTCGGCAATGCCGGTTTCTCTGGAGAAAGGATGTCGGACTTCTGCACCGTCAAAGGTAATGCCAATTTCGCTACTGCCGTTGCCACCCAGCATAGAACGGTTTTGCACCAGCAGTGTTTTCACACCCATACGGGCGCAGGCGATGGCTGCAGGCACACCGGCAGGACCGCCACCGGCAACGATGACTTCATAGTCGCCACCGAAAGCCACACCCTGGGGTAAATTTTTGATCCGTGCCCGGTCTTTATGGATACGATCCACTTCAGGAGAGGGAACGAAATCAAAATCATCGGTAATGAGAATGGAAGAACAGCGTCCAAAATAGCCGGTCAGATCATGAAGTGCCAGTTCGCATTTGCCTTCGGGCAATGTGAAATCACCGGCAATTTCCCACGCCCAGCGATCAGAAGGCATTTGACCTAAAACAACACCGTTGTTTTCTCCATTGACAATCAGATTAAAAGTACCGGGGCTGTAAGAACGCAGCCAGTTCCGGTCCCGCACCCAAATGCGGTAAGTAGTTGTCTTGGGAATGTCCACCGTGACCCGGGCATCTTCCACAGGAACGCCCGGCTCGTGGGCGGCAATCAAATAAGGACTTCCCATCAGGTGAACATATTGAGTATCCTCTTTCCAGCCACCTTTTTCCTGGAAGTCCAGCGCGTCAATCCAAATTTCAACAGGCTTTTGCATTTGCATCATTCCTTTCATTATGCTACCCTCATTATAGTAAACGCCACGGATTTTTTTGCAAAAAAAGAAACAAATATTTGCACAAAAGATACAATTGTGCTAATATAATGTATATTTATATGTAATAGGTGAAAGTTATGGAGCATTCCTCCCTAAGCAGTTTGATCGATACCCTGGAAAAGGGAACCAAGGTGCATATTTGTCTTGCTTTTATGAACGATGCGGGAAACCGAAAGACCCGTCTGACTGAGAGCCAGACTATCCACAACCAGCCCATTTGCCTGGAGATGAAAAAACGACCAAAGGGCTTGGAAAATTGCTATCGCTGCCGTATGACGGTGCAAAAAGCGGTGGTGAAGCATCGCAATCCAATGGCAGGCTTTTGCACCAGCGGTGTGTACGAATATTGCCGTCCGGTGGTATACGATGACAAAGTAATCTGCGTCATTTTTATTGGAAACATCCTCATCGATGATCCTGAACAAAGAGAGAAACTGGGAAAAAAGGTGGGAAGCCGGTTGCTGAAAACAATGGACTGCACCTTTACTCCGGAGGATTGCGTTAAAACGGCTGATGTTTTGGAAAGTTACATTCAATTTCTCTTTGACCGCTACGGAACTGACAACAAGACCTTTGATCCTCTGGTGGAGAATATGAAAAGTTATATCCGGGAAAATGCTGCCTATGATTTCACGATGGAAGAAATGGCAGCGATGTTTAATTATTCTACCAAATATCTGGGGCGAATTTTCAAGGTAAGAACCGGAGAAACCATTGGACAGTACTGCAACCGCCTGAAAATTGACCGGGCGAAGGAACTGTTGACGGAAACGAACCTGAGTATTGAAACCGTTGCTGTGCAGGTAGGATTTAACAGCAACACCTATTTTGACCGGGTATTTCACAAAATTTCCGGTCTGTCTCCTCAAGCATACCGAAAAACCTTAGGCCGAAAATAAGAAAAAGGGACTTATAAGAACCTGAAATTTTATTCAGAATATATTCCTGACAAAACTGTTAAATTGCAGTTTATCGATGCCTTCCCCTGGGGGAAGGTGGATTCAAATCCGGACACACTTGTTCGGATTTGAAGACGGATGAGGGTCTTTATTATGCTAATTTAAGCGATATTTTTATATTTTGCTTTTGGTTTTTCCCTCATCCGCCCC
>JAZNDD010000168.1:0-10246 GCA_045587865.1 Faecousia sp. | reverse complement strand
GGTACAAACCACAAAACCGCAAAAACAATGCCTGCGTCTGCAACTACGATTGCCGGGATGCCCCAGGACTGCAGTGCTTTGAGAATAAACTCTGCGGTCTTGAGTTTGCCAGCCTTGGTGACAAACTGCAAAGCCGTGTCGTTAAGGGAATCGTAAGCTTCTCTTGCTGCTGCGATGCGCGCCTTGTCGCCCAAAGTGACAATGCCGATTTCCTTAATGAGAGCATCCACTTCTTCGGCAGCCTCTTTTGCCTTTTTCAGGGTTCTGAGTTTGCCTTCTGCAGAAGTGAGTTTACTGTAGGAAACATTCTTACGCTCGGTCATATACAGTTTATCGACTGCTTCTCTTGCGGCAGTAATGGCAGGCTCAGCATCCAATGTGATCTCCTTGGGGATCGCCTGAATGAGGGTCTCCACATACTTGACAAACTCCACACGCAGTGCTGCGATCTGCTTTTCTGCCTCTTCCAAAATGGCAGTATCTACCAGAACTCTCTGCTTGCTGGTCATTTCATCGTAGGTTGCACGGATGTCCAGAACCTCCGGCTCGTGATCCAGTGTCAGGGGGAATTTCTCCTTCAGACCGTTGATCCGCGCCTGCAGAGCCGCTGCCAAACGCTCGTCGTTCAGCTTAGAAGACTTAGTATAGGCACTGTTCAAAGCTTCATAATTTTTCACATAGCGCTTGTTGCGGGAAGTCATACCATTATAGGTATCCATCATTTCCTGCAACTGGGGCAGATCGTCTGCAGTCACATTGTCCACAACAATCGTATCGATCTTGCATTCCAGAAGATCTGTTTCTGCCTCATTGAGAATATCAATATTCTGGATCAGTGCCTTATACCGCAGGGAGAGATTATCGTAAGCACTGCGGACTTCCTTGATGGTTGCTTCGGTTTCCAGAGTGATCTCATTGCCGATTTTGGAAATCATTTCGTCCACTTTTGCCGCAATATCCCAGTCCTCCTGGGTAATATTCCGGGGAAGCATCATCAGGTTGTGTCCATCTGCATAGTACAGATCCCCATCCTCGCTTAACAGGTAATGGAGGGTGTTTGTGCCAATGATCCGACCGTTGGAAACTGCCTTCACCTGACCCACCGGAGCATTCCAATCCTGCAACTTGATGCACTGGAAACCACCATTGGAATCGAAGGAATAGTAAACGGAATTGGTTTTTGGATCCAGAAGGATGTTCCGGCCGTTCTGATTTCGTCCGCCGCCGGTATAACTCTTGACCTTATCGAAGGAAATTACTTCCTGAACATTGAACTTCAGTGTTTCCTTATCAAAGGTGAAGCAGAACATAGTCTCGGAAACCACTGCCCAAAGTCTGCCTTCCACCACCGGGTCAACTGCCAGACCGCCGATGACCATCATCTGATTTGTAAGGCCGGAGATGTAATCTCTGGGATCCAGGGTGGCGATGGTCTCCCGCTTTTCATAGTCATATACCAGGACCTTGGCAGACATTTTGCTGGTGTCGATATTATTGACTGCATAGCCGCCGTTAATAGAAGTTGCGGCATAGACCAGCTTATCGTGGTAAACCACCTTGGGAATGACAAAGTTCTGGGAGGCTTCCCGATCATAGAACCAGCGGCCGGTGCGGGTATCGTACACAACAATAGAGCCGCCCACATACATCTTGTCGGTGATAGTGCCGGCAAACACATAGCCATCGCCGCCGGCTAAGGAGTGGACACGCTTCTGTCCGGTCTCGGCGTGGTCCAGTCTCCAGCGCTGGATGAAGGTGTCGTCCTCCACATACAGTTCGTTCAGGGTGGTAGAGGAGTAGTTGCCCATATAGTGCTTACCCTCGTACCACAACTGGGAGTCGGTCTGACCGCCGGTGGTATACTGTGCAGTCACTTCGTTTGTCTTGGTGTTGTAAATAAAACCAACCGGGTTATTAAATGCACCGATGAACAGTTCATTGGAGCCTTCCGCACCGTTGGCAAAGCCACGCAGCTCAGAAGCACCGTTGCCGTACTTGTAAAGACCGGGACCTGCCACCTGCTCATAGGTTTCCATATCATAGAAGTGGACATCGGCAGTCTTATTGAAAGACATCAGATAGTCCTTTCCGTCGATGGTCACCTGGGTATGTGCGGTCTTAAAGCCGATACTGGTATTAAAGCCGGGGACCTTGGCAAATTCCTTGGTGGCAACATCGTAAACATACATACCATAGCCGGTGCAGAACACATACTGTTTGCCGTCAATGATTTCGGAGGCGTGGCCAACACCCATAGAAGGCAGATCCAGGAACACCACTTCCATTGTTTCCGGGTCAAGGGCAAATGCCTTATTGTTATTGCTGGAGTTTGTGGTCATATACAAATAGTCGCCATTGCCCAGCACTTCCTGACCAGCAATATAAGACAGTGTACCCTTGTACTCAGTCAGATCCACAGTCTTTTCCACTTGTCTTGTGGTCAGATTAAACTTAACGGCAACATCGTTGATCTCGTTGCAAGCCAGCAGATAGAGGTAATCGCCCAGAATCTGGATGCCACGGATCTTTACAGACATTCTGTCCCACTGACCTTCCATAACATTGAGCAAGACCTCATATTCCTCGGTTACCGGGTCATAGGTGCAAAGCTGCCCGTCATAATAGGTGCCAAAATAGATCTTTCCGTCCTGTCCCGGGAGAACAGAAATGCTGCCGTTTGCCGCTGCCAAGGCGGGAACCTTGGTAAAGTTCTCCGTCTGGTAAATTTCGCCGGTTGCAGGATCATAGCATACCAGGAATTTACTCTGTCCTACGATCCACACCTTGCCGTCCGGTGCAACCGCCACATCCTCAGGACGCTTAAAGTAACTATCGAGCACTTCCACTACTTTGTTGGAAGTCAGGTCATAAGTCAGGGTGCTGCCGCCTTCCATAGGAATGATCAGGTACTGGTGACCGCCGGATTCCACAACTGCACCACCGGCAGTGGGGTCAGCAACCTTGATGGGACTGTCCGCAGCCACCATAGGTGTTATGACCTTTTCCGGGATCTTCTCGGTATATTCCACCTTGCCCCGCTCTGCGATCAGCTGGGAGATATTATTGTAGCAGTACTTGCCATAGGGAGATGTGGTGTAGGCTTCAAAGACCAGGATATACTCCTTGCCTGCCTCGAAATCCCAGTAACCCAGATAGGTCTGCTCCCCATCCACTACGGCAGCAGAGCCATCGTTATACATTGCCACCTTGCCCACACGGTTGGAAGGATCCATTGCCTTTGCAATATCTTCCGTGTCGCCAGGCAGGATATACACGGCAGAAACACCGCTGGCTGCAGTGAGGGCGTGGTTCAGGGAAAGTGTGAAGGTGCCGCTGCCGGGGCTCTTGATCCGGAAGGCTGCCCAACCGCCTACGCCGGTGTTAAAGCGCATACCGGTTGCCCGATAGAAGCGGGTGTATTTCTTTGCGGGGATGGTGGGATCTACAGGATCCAGCATGCCTTCGCTGGCAGTTTCCCACTTCCAGTTCAGTTCACCGGAACGCCACATACTGTTCAGTGTCCCCATATGCTCAGAAGCGTACAGGGATGCCTTATTGACAATGCCGTTCAAGGCATCTGCCATATCAAAATCGTAAACAACGCCGTTATAGACTTTTTCTTTCTTAACTGTGCCGTCGGCAACCTTGCCATCAAGGGTCATTTCGATCTTATTGAGGAACAGCATCGTACCCTTATTGAGCTTTACGACCAGTACATATTCCTGTTCTGTTCCAAAGGTGTACTCGCCTAAGTAGAAGGTTTCCTTCTTGTCAATGATCGCGCCCTTGACCAGACGGTTTTCCTCTGTCATTGCCGCCTTGATCTTGGCTTCAGACAGGGTCATTTCCGAGGGAACGGGAATCAGATAGATGTCAGCGCTGACCATACTTGCGCCGCTGGATGTGAGGCGAACATCGTAGGTAGCTGTGCCGGGATTCTTAATACGGAATGCGTACCAGGCATCCTCCCGATCCCGGAAGTTTACCGCATCCTTAAAACGCAGGCAGGTGTCACGGAAGTTGCAGGCAGAGGGATTTGCGGTGCTGCTCATATTTTCGTACTTCCAGAAAATCTTGCCTTCCTTGTACAGGTTTTCCAGCACATCGCGGGTACGCACAGAGCCGTCCTCGTTATACTTACTGGTCATACCCTTCTTGATCAGGTTGGGATCGTCCTTTGCCTGGTCAAAGTCATAAACCAGTTTATCCTGGGCGGGGATGGGTGCATCCGGAACAGGTACAGTCAGGGTGATGCTGCTTAAATACATCCGCTTTGCGGAGGTCGCTTTGATAATAAAGATATACTCACCGGCGGCAAAGTTATATTCGCCCACCTTGCTTTTTTGCATAGAGGCGGTAAATTCCACAGGACCGACACGGTTTGCGTCAGTCATTGCTGCCTCCAGGTCTGCCTTGCCCATTGTGGCAGCAGGTGCGGGAACGATGTACAGATCGCCCACATAGCCATAAGCAAAGGACTTGTAGAAGGTCACGGTATAAGTGCCAGGGTTTGCGACCTTGGTGCGCAGAGCGATGAAATTGCCGTAGGTTTCCATCATCTTCTGCGTGCCGTCTTCCGCTGTGTAGTAGATGGCTTCTCCCTTTTCATCGGTAGCACCATACATCTGCACACCGGCATTGGTCTGGGCGCGGAAGATCAGTTCGGCAAAATTGGTATACTCCAGCTTCCAGTTCAGAGTGCCGGCAGCATACTCGTTGGCAATACATTGCTCCAAAGGCTTTTTGCAAACATAGCAGTTTTTATAGTGGGACAGGTTTCTGAGTGTACCGTCCTTTGTAAAGTTAGGCTTCCGGGCTGCATCCTTATACAGTTCCAGATTGAAAACGCCCTCGGTATAGGTAAGCTCACCGGGCTCTTCCGGTGTGGTGGGGGTAGTCGTTTCTGGTGCGGTGGTTTCTTCCGGTGCGGTGGTATCGCCGGGCGCAGTAGGTGCAGTGCTCTGCTGGGCAACTACCAGCTGCAGCCCGGTCAGGAAGGTATTCACAGCATCCGACTGATAGACAAGGATATACTCCCCTGCTTCATATTCCTTTGCACCAAAGGTCACAGTGGTGAGACCGCTCATTGCCTGTGTACCCAGGTAGTTTGCATTGGTTTTTAAGCTTTCGATTTTTGCAACCGTTTCCTCGCCAGCCAAGTCAGCAGCCGGGAACATATAAGCAGTTACCTTGCCGGTATTGCGTGCTGTGTCGGTGGAGAAATTCAGTGCAAAACAGCCGCTTTCCGGCACACGGAGCTTCAGTGCCACCCACTGACCTGCACCCTTCATACGCAAGATCATATCCGCATCGTTACGGAAATACAAATTGCTCTCATCAGAGGTTGCCACATAGGTCCAGTTGAGCGTTGTGCCGGAGGTGGCATTATAAAATCCGTCAAGACCGGATTTTATGTCAGAAACCTTCACATTTCGTGTATTGCCCTTGGGGAACAGCACGCTGTTATAGCCCTTATCCTCAGCGCTATACAGCCAGAGGTCATAGGCTTCTGCCACAGTACCCACGGCAGGGCCTGTGCCTTCTGTGCTATCGGGCAGGGTGGTATTCGTAGTTGGAGCACTGCTGCCATTGGGATCAATAAGCGCCAGCTCACTCAGAAAAACATCATTGGCACTGCACTGATACACAACAATGTATTCACCGACGGTATATGCCTTTTCGTCAAAGGTAACCGTAGCCACACCGGCGGTGGCTGCCTGCGTTCCCAAAGAATTGGCAGATGTCATCAGGCTTTCCACCTTCAGAATGTCCGTCTCACCCTGGGCTTCTTCCAGTGCGGAAGCCGGGAATGTCCACAGGGTAATATTGCCGGTGTTAGACTTGGTGGCTGTGTCGGTGGAGAAGTTCATCCGGAAATTGCCGCTTTCCGGCACACGGATCTTCAGGGCAGCCCAGTTGTTTGTACCGCCACGCAGACGCAGCAGCATCCCTGCGTCGGTACGGAAAATCAGGTTGGATGCATCCTTTGCTGCCACATAGGTCCAGTTCAGGGTCAGACCTTCGGTAGCATTGTATCGTTCATCCATCTGCCCTTTGATGTTGCTGGGATAGGTATGCTTATAGGCGGAGGTTTTGGTGCTGTAATCCAGCAATGCATTATAGCCCTCATTATGCGCTAAACTTTTATCACAGAGCCAGATGTCGTAGGTCTGTACTACCCTGCCTTCGCTGCCTGCAGTATCTGCCCAGGTGGCAGGCACAGCAAAGGAGCATAAAATGCCCAGCAAAAGAAGGATAGAGACGAGCCGTTTGATCGTATTTTTCATAAAATACCTCCTGTCTAAAGGGTTCAGCCTGAAAATTTTACTTTTACAGCTTTATCTTATCACAGGATACCGGAGATTTAATGGAAAAATAGATCATTTTCCTTTCTGTTTTTCGCCATAAAATTCCCGCAGCTTCATACTCCGCTGCTTCGGCCGCTCACCGATATACTTATTAAAGGCATGGGACATATGATACACATCGTAAAAGCCGCACATATCGGAAATATAGGACAACGGGTATGTAGTCGTGCGAATATAAATATATGCCCGCTTGACACGCAGCTGCAGCAGATACTGGCCGTAGGAAAAACCGGACACTCGCTTGAAATAGCGGTTTAAGCTGGAGTGGCTGATGCCGATTTCTTTCAAAAAATCCTCCTCCAGGATCTTCTCCGGATAGTGGACATTTAAGTAGGCAATGATCTTGAACGCAGGGTAAACCCAACTCTGGACAATGGAAATTGCCCTCTTCCGGTATTGCTCCGGCATCGCACATTCCGCAGTAGAAAACAGCTGCTCCAACTTTTCAGCGATCTCTTCCTTTTTCGCAAATTGGCTGACTGCATAATTGGCCAAAACAAACCAGGAGAACACCTCCTCCACCACCTGCCGGGAGGCTGGACTGAGCATCCTGCAGGATGCAAAGGTATAACCCAACTCCTTGGAAAATGCTGGCAAACACAGGTTTGCCACTGCGTTTATATATTTATCCGGTGCAGTCTCCAAAATACCGTTGTAACTCACATCCAGCATCAGAAGCTCTGCCTCCCCGTAGGGAAACCGAACATCGTGTCCCACACCTGCAGGGATCACCATCAACGAGCCTTCTGTGCATTCATAAATATGTCCCTCCAGATTGTGCTGATAAGCTCCCTGATAGCAATACCAGATCTGGGGAAAATCGTGTCTGTGGTAAACATTCTTATGGTCCTTGGGAAAGGTTCTTTTGTTTGCGTGAACCAGACACCGGCTGTCGGAAAAACGACCGAAATCAAATGCCAGCTGCTCTTTTATATTCATTTCCATAAGGTGAATGCCTCCTCATTTTTTAGAAAATTATATCAGTCAACAACTCCCTTTGCAAGTAAAAATAGATTGCCGCACCACTTAAGCGGTCTGGTTCGCAATGACATGCGTTTTAATTACCTGTTCGTCAAACAGGAATTTAATGGGCGTATAAAAACAAGGACGCGTTGCAATATTTTTTTGCAACGCGCCCTAAAGGTTTTTAATCAGTGCAGTTCCCGGGAGGACAGGTACTTACGGACCATCAGTGCCACCTTAAACACAATGGCGTGGTCAAACAGCCGCAGATCCAGGCCGGTCAGTTTCTTGATCTTTTCCAGACGGTACACCAGAGTATTTCTGTGGACAAACAGTTTCCGGGAGGTTTCAGAAACATTCAGGTTGTTTTCAAAGAATTTATTGATGGTAAACAGTGTTTCCTGATCCAGAGAGTCGATAGAGTTCTTCTTGAACACTTCCGTCAGGAAAATTTCGCACAATGTGGTAGGTAACTGATAGATCAGCCGGCCAATGCCCAGATTTTCATAGTTGATAATGGTCTTTTCTGTATCAAAGACCTTGCCCACATCGATGGCAGTCTGGGCTTCTTTATAGGCATCTGCCAGTTCCCGCAGGTGATTTGCCACGGTGCCGATGCCGATCACAATCTTTACATACAGTTCATTGCGCAATGTCTCTTCCATTGCGGAGGCGATCTTTTCCAGATCTTTGATGGTAGCATTGGCAGGAATCTGCTTAACAACAGCGATATCTGTTTCGTTGATGCTGATCACAAAATCCTGCATCTTATCCGGGAACATACCGCCCAGCACATCCACGGTAGCCACATCGCTTTGACCGATCTGACGGATCAGGAATACGGCCCTGGGTGCATCGGTGGCAAAATGCAGTTCCTTTGCCCGGATGTAAATATCGCCGGGCAGGATGTTATCCATAATAATATTCTTTACAAAAGTCCCCCGATCGTGCTTTTCCTCATAGAAGGATTTTGCATTGCGCAGGGCAATGCAAGTCATTGCACAATATGTTTTTGCCAGTTCATCCTCACCAGAGCAGAACACAGCACATTCAAAAAAGCCTGCATTGCTGGAAATGGTGCGGAATGTCCGCTGGGCAAAGGTAACGGTCTGCTCTGTACTGGTGGTCACCTTCAGCACAGCCTCCGGCCATCTTTCACCCATCAGGGAAACATCGGTACAAGCGATCACGAAACCTTCTGCATCTACTACACCGAACGTTCTGTCCGTTACATCCTTTAACTGAGAGATCACATTCTGGAAAATACCGTTTGTCATTTGGGGATCCTCCTTTAGTAATTTGCACAAATGCATATTTCACAAAATTATACCGATATTATATATCTCTTTTGCAGAATTTGCAAGTCCTTTTTGACATTTTACTGCAAAAAGGTACATCTTTTTTGGAGATAATTACCCAAAATCCGTTTTTTGACCTGGGAAAACCAAGTCGCAAATTTATACAACTTGCCAATGTTCCAGACTGTGGATCTCTTCCTCAGTCAATCGGCGAACTTGCCCTATGGGCAAATCTCCCAGAGTCAAATCCCCTTCCCTGCGCCGCTGAAGATACACCACAGGCATTCCCCGGGATGCCAACATCCGGCGAACCTGGTGATACTTTCCTTCACACACTGTCACAAAACTTTCCCCCGGGCCAATGGGCTCCAGCACTGCCGGAAGACATTTTGTGCCGTCTGCCAGTATAAGTCCCTCTGAAAAAGCCTGCACATCTTCTGCTGTGGCTATTCCTTCGTGCCGGGCGTAATAGCATTTCGGCACTTCCTTTTTGGGGCTGATCAGCCGGTGCAAAAGATCTCCGTCATTGGTAAACAGCAGCAGTCCCTCGGTCTGCTTATCCAGCCGTCCCACTGGCTTTAAGTCCAGATGGCGGTACTGCTCCGGCAGCAGTTCCATCACCGTTTTTTCTTTGGCATCTGTGGTGGCCGTCACAAAACCGGCAGGCTTATTGAGCATGATCACCACTGTGCCGGCAGATTGCAGATTTTCTCCGTCTAAGGTGACCTGTTGGGTCTTGGGATCAATCTTTCGCCCGTTATCCCGTTCTGTTTTCCCATCCACAGTCACTCTGCCGGCTTTGAGTATGGCTTTAACCTGACTGCGGGTGCCGACACCACAATCGCACAAAAATTTATCCAGCCGTTCCATTGTTTCTCCGTTCTACCCGCCCCGGGAGGTGAATAGGCTATAGCATAATACAAGCCTTAGGAGGGGTTTTTATGATGGTAATGACCGCAAAGGTCGATTTCAAGAAAATTGTCATTGGTCTGATCGCCGTTGCAGCGGTGATTGTAGCACTGATTCTGCTGCTGGGCGGCGGAAAAGATGCCGCACCCACTGCCGCTACCGCTGTTTCTGACAACGACGCTCGGGTGGCCTTTTTAAAGAATCTGGGCTGGGAAGTCACCACTTCGCCCACCGAGTCCGGTCAGGTTCGCATCCCGAAAGAATCTGCTGAAGTATTTGACCGGTACAATGCACTTCAGAAAAGTCAGGGGTATGATCTGAGCCAATACGCCGGCAAAACTGTTATGCGCTATGTGTATCAAGTCAATAACTACCCGGGTGCCACCGAACCGGTATATGCCACACTATTGGTGTACAAAAACCAGATCATCGGTGGTGATATCACCGATACGGCTCCCGGCGGTAAACTCCAGGGGCTTCAGCGGCCAGTGGAAAACTCCGCCCCCGAAACCAAGCCAATAGAGGCAACCGTTCCGGAAACCCAGCCGCCTACAGAAGGCTAAATTCCTGTTTGACGAACAGTTTCCTGAAACGCACAATACCTTGGCCCCCTCCCTGAGGGGGCTGTCACCGCAGGTGACTGGGGGAGTGTACTTCTTAAGATAGGACAACCCCTCCGCCCAGTGTGCGCACTGGGCACCTCCCCTA
>JAZNDD010000167.1:0-3885 GCA_045587865.1 Faecousia sp. | reverse complement strand
CACACATTGCCGGGATGGCTGCCGGAGTTGCAGGTAGCCACCATGCAGAAGATCAGACCGAAGGTGATGCCGTTGAAGTTGGCGCCGATGAGGTTATAGTAGCCCAGGATAAACAGGCCGTACACACCCACATTCATCAAGAAAGTGGCGTTGCCGTAGGTGGAGGAGAAGTTGCTCACCAGAGCAGGATCCGTGAGCAGCCGCCAGTAGTCCTTGGGCTTGCAGCCCAGGAGGAATGCGAATACGATGCACAGGCCGAAGACTGCGATGCAGAAGATGTTGGCGGTGGACTGGGAAGCTACCTGCATGCTCTCGGAAGCCAGGTCAGACAGGGCTTTGGGCAGGCTGACGCCCAGGGTCTTGTACAGGGTGGCATTGAGGAAGAAGGCAGTCATACCGATGGGCAGGGCGGCGGAATACAGGTCGAAGCCCTTATGGACTTTGGGAGAATGGGCCAGGCCCGCAGGCAGGAAGAAGCCGATGACAAAGCCCACAACCAGAGCCAGCAGCAGGCCGGGAACATTGAAACCGAGATACTCGGCGCTGGGATAGCGCACCAGAAGCTCGGTAATCAGGGGGGCAATGCCGGTGGAGAACAGCATGGCGTTCACCAGGCCGCCCAGCTTTTCCTTCTTTACCAGGCCGTAGATCACCACGCCCAGGATGGAGAACCACATATTCAGAATGTTGATACCCCAGGAGCAGAAGCCGATGGTCAGCAGCACAGCCAGGGTGGAGGCGTTGTTGGGCGTGCCCTTAAATACCACGAAGAGTCCCAGGCACAGCAGACCCACCAGGCCCATGTTCAGGAAGGTGGCAGCGTAGCCGCCCATGGCAAAGTAGTTGGCAGAGATCTTGCTGGGCTGGCTGATGATGTTCCAAAGGCCCGTAAACATGGTGCTGCGGTCGGGCATACAGAAGGCCGCCACCAGAAAACAGACGGAGAAGAAAGCAAAGAGCAGCTTCAGAAAAGCGCCTTCCCGCAGTTTCCCATAAGGAAGCTTTTTGCTCTTTTACTCGTCCAAAGAGGGATTTCGGAATTTTTTGATTTTGTTTGCCGGCATTTCATCCAGCAAACCAATATCACGGTAATAAATCCGGACCTCTTGTGATGTATAGTGTCTGTGCTTTTCGGCACGTTCACCGATCTCGATCCGTTCAATAAACGCCCAAAGGATTTCTGCAGTAATTTCTGTTATTTCGGTATATTGTCTGGCCTTTTCAATAAACCGTTCTGCACCGGAAACATCTTTTTCAAAGGTGGACAATTGCGCCTCCAGCTGCGGTAACCGCGCACTTAACTGACGCTGTTCCTCTGTATATCCCTGGGATAAAACCTGATATTGCGTATCCGGAATGCGACCCAAAACATTATCTTCATAGAGGCGTTTGAATAAGGCCATTAATTCGCCTTGTCGCTTGTTTAACGCATCAATTTCTTTGCGGATCCGTCTCATCTCCCGCTGCGATTCAGCCTTACATTTTTGCCCGATATGTTCTGCAAAAAGTGCTTCATTCTGTCGTGCAAAATGGGTGACACGGCGCAGATCATCGAGAAGAACAGTCTCTAAAGCCGCCCGCCGAATCAAATGCACCGAACAGGTTGCTTTTCCTTTTTGCCGATAAGCTGAGCAAATAAATTCCTCTTTCTCCGGCCCTTTTGCCCGTGACCGAAATAACGTCATTTTGGCACCACAATCTGCGCAGTATACCAAACCGGAATAGAAATTTTCTTCTTCGATGTTTGATCTGCGCCGTTTATGCTTACGCGCCTCCTGGACGATATCCCAGGTCTGCTGGTCGATCAATGGCTCGTGTGTGTTTTCAAAGCGAATGTGCTCCGATTCCGGTCGCTCAATCCGTTTCTTATTTTTATAGGAAAGGCTGGTTGTTTTCATGTTCACGGTATGGCCCAAATACACTTCATTCTCAAGTATATTCGCAACAGTTCTTTGATTCCATGAAAACGGATCGTCCATGCTTGCACGACCGGGCAAAACTCCATGATGATAGTAGTAAAATGCTGTCGGTGTCGGTACTTGTTCCTCGCGCAGACAATTTGCAATTTGCATTGGTCCCTTTCCCCACACACATAATTGGAAAATATATTTTACAATGTGCATAGTATCCGGGTCAGGAATAATCTTCCGCTTGGGATCCTGCGGGTCTTTGATGTAGCCGAAAGGTTCCTTTGTTCCAAGCCTCGCTCCGCTTTCTGCTTTCAGTTTAAATATAGCGCGAAGTTTTCTGCTGCTGTCTTTTGCGTAAAACTCATTCATGATATTTCGGAACGGGGTGAAATCATTTGTTGCTTCATCCAAGCTATCAACGCCATCGTTCACTGCAATAAACCGAACACCGTAGCTTGGAAAAATAAGTTCCGTGTACTGTCCAACCTGAAGGTATTCACGACCCAAACGAGACATGTCCTTTACAATTAGTGTCTTAACACAACCCGACTCAATTAGTTCCATAACTTCCTTCCAGCCGGGTCGATTGAAGTTTGTTCCGGTGTAGCCATCATCATAAATGAATTTTGTGTTTTTAAAACCATGTTCTTCCGCATATTTCACTAAGAGCAATTTTTGATTCTGAATGCTGTTAGAATCATCTTTACTGCCCTTTTGGGTGTCTTCAGAGCTAAGTCGCCCATATAATATTGTATATTCTTCCTTGTTTTCCATAAATACTCCTTTCCGGGCGGACTGATACGGTGAGGTTAATTGACCGTATCAGTCTGCCGTAAATCCGTTTTTACATTACACTTTCTTTGCGTCACTGTCGATTATGCCAAGCAATTTCTGTGTCGGTGTCCCCGCAGTTTCAGACAAAAAATAAGAGCGTACAATGATGGTTTGCTTTCCTACCGTCATTTGTCGCTCTACTTCCACTCTGTTCTCTTTTTCGGTATACACTGAATCCGGGTAAATCGGCATAATCTTTTCTCCCACCCTTTTCTCCGTTACGGCCTGCGGGTCATAATGCCCAGTCAAATTTTCTTTACTGTTCTTTCCGGGATGGACATACTCTGCTGGGGCAATCTTTTCGGGCATAGGCGTCACCTCCTTATCGGGCATCCCGGTCAGTTCGCTTACGGAACTGAGCCTCGCACATCTTCACAATTGCATCCTCCATCTGGGAGGAGGTGTAGTGCTTGGGGAAGTATTTGCGGATGCGCTCCATGGGAATCTTCAGTCGTTCCTTTTGGTTGGCCTTTTCCTGGCGCATCAAACCTGCAACAAAATCTCTGGTCAGTGTGCCTGCCGTGCTGTGTTCCTTGAGATGGTATGCCTGTCCAACGGAAGGGGTACAATCATTGCGTTCCATCTCATCCAACACCCATCCTTGCTCTGCCGGGGAAAGATAGGAAAGATGCACCGCCGGGGTAAAGGCAATCTGCCCCTCATCTACCTTTTGCAGCAGTTCCGGGAGCAGGTGAGTCAAACGGATATATCGTTGAACGGTTTTGTAGCTCTCTCCCGCCTGCTCACCGATAGCTGTCATCGTTCTGTTGTCATCCGACTTCGGGACATGTTGTCCCGAAGTTAGGTCAGATCGTTTTCCCTGGCGGCACATAGCATCTACTTTCATCTTGTACGCAAAGGCCTTTTCGCTGGGCAGGATCCTCTCCCGCTGCAGGTTGCTATCCACCAGTGCGATGGCTGCTGCATCACGATCCATTTCCGTAATTAAGGCAGGAACCGTTTCGATTCCTGCCTTCTTGCATGCGTGTAAGCGCCGGTGTCCGGAGATCACCTCATATTCTCTATCCATAGGGCGCACTACCAACGGTGTCAGCAAACCTTGGGTAAGGATGCTCCATGTCAACTGATCCATTTCCTCGTTATCCACCACCTTAAAGGGGTGTCCTTCAAAGGGCCGCAG
>JAZNDD010000166.1:0-46772 GCA_045587865.1 Faecousia sp. | reverse complement strand
TTTTCAGATTTCTGCGTTACAGAACATTTTACAGTCGAAAACAGATGTAAATAACAACAAAACCCACCGACAGCAAACTTTTGTCGGTGGGTTTTCTGGCGGAGTGAGAGGGATTTGAATTAGAGTATATTATTCCACAGGCATATTAAATCGCATTAAATACTGCACTTTTCACACCTGTTTTGCTTGATTTGTACTATATGATAGTACAGCAATTTATGCGCTAAAGTGTAAAAATAAGGGTATAAAAACGCCCCTCTCCGGGATCGTTTACAAATCCAGAAAGGGGTGCTTTTATGTTCCGGTGTTTCCGTAATGCTTTTTACAGCCTTCTAATATCGGAATAGGTATCATACTCTCCTATGTTATTGCCACTTTTTGCATAGTAGGTTACCTTTGCCCGATAATAATAACCGGAAGTTCCAGTATAGGCAACTCCATCTGCATAGAAGGCTGTACTGGTGCCAATCATCTGTGGATAGCTACTGGGATAACAAGTCTTTACCGTTGTCCAGGTTCTTTGGTTGGAGGATCGCTGTATTTTAATACAGTTAACCCCTAACTCATCCATTCTATATGTTGCCATCACTTCAAACCAAACACTAAAACCATTATCTTCCACATCATATAAATATGTGCGGGTACTCACAAAGAAGTCACTCGCTCTCGTAGAACTCTCGTTGGCTAAGACTGGAATAGACAAACAGAGGGAAACAGCCAACAACACACAAATTATTTTAACAATTCGCTTCACGGTTATTCCTCCAATGAATAAATAGATTTTAAGATTGAGTACATATTTTCTTTATTGTTTACACTAATTGTACACTCAGCATTATCAACAATCCAAGCGACTGTCCATCTTTTATTGTTAGTCACAATATAGTGCTTTACGCCTGCTTTTTCATACAGTATTGCGTCTTCTTCGCCTTTCTGGTATTCAGAAGATGCATCGTTATCAAGCATCTCGATCTTAATTCCAATGTAATCATCAGCGCAAGTAAATCCCGCAAATATTGCAGTTCCATTTGGTGTATTCTGTGTATTCAACTGATCCAGCACAGCATCCTCTGGAATCCAGGTAGGCACAACATTTCTACTCAGATCCAATTCCGCAACCGCATCATATAGTTCCTGCAGTCCAGGGTGATCAGTCTGAAAAACGAATTCTTTTTCTTGGGGTTCACCAAATGAAAATATTTCCTTTGTCCATCTTCCGATCCTTGTAAAGATACTCTCTCTACCAAACACATTAGGAACTGAGGCCAGCACAATCAGACAGACGACAGCAGCAACAGCAACGCGTTTCCACCACGCAGAGGATGTTTTTGTTTTTTCTCTTTGCTGTTTCTTTTTGTATTTCTCCAGAACAGGATCTGTCTGCTCTCCCCCAGATTCTTCCTTTTTAATGTCTTTCAGAATCTGTATTACTGTATCACGTTCTGGAGACTTTTTATCCAGTTCTTGTTTCAGGCGATCGATTAAGTTTTCCTTTTTATCAAATTCCAATTTACTCGCCTCCTTCCACGCATCTCAAGAACTTACTACGATCGCACACCATTCCTAACACCCTAGCCATTCTGGAAATGAATTCAGTATTCGTTGGCTTTTGAGATTGCGAAAAATATATCTCCCAAATTCCATCTCTATTTTGCCAGGCTCTTTCAATCGCTCTGTTAATCATCTTTTCTACCTGTTTTATTGTCGCAGAAGTATGGAATTCTTTCGCAATAGCGGGATATATTTCTTTGCTAAGAAGTCTCATAGGGTCCTCATACCAAAGGAGTACCGCTTCTTCAACATAATCAAACCCACGTCCACGCGTTGGGACGCCTACTTCAAGCAAAATTATTTTCACAATGTACGTTTTATCAAAACCAGAAAGATTGCGTGCTAAGAAATCAAGATGCTCGATTAAGCCATCGACATTATTCATTTTCCACCTCCTTATTGTAATTATTACATATTTTACCATATTTGTCCATACAAAAAAATCCCTCCCCGGATGGTTAGTCCAGGGAGGGAAATTTCACATATCAGGTACTGGTGTTCTTTTCGTGCTGTGTGCCGAAGTAGAACGACACCACCATAGAGATAATGATCATCACATTATCCGGACTGATGTTGCCCTGCAGTGCCAGAACCGCAAAGACAGCGATCACCACCAACGTCACAATTGTCTTAACCTTCAGCAAAGCTGCCAAATTCTTTAACATTTCTTTCATTGTATGTATCCTCCTAATTGTTTTTGTGTTCCAGATCATCGATCCGGTGGTTAATGACTTTAATCTGCTCTTGAATAACCGGGATTTTCTCTGCAAAGCCGTTATGTAGCCTAACCTCACGGGTCAGCTCTTCGATCTTTGTGTCGGTCACCGCCTGGGCAACGGCTGCCGCCTTTTCTGTCTTTTTTGCTGTGGCAAGGCAAGTAACCACCACGCCAGCAAGAGACAGTCCACCGGTAATCAGTGCAACAATAATCGCATCACTCACTGATTATCCTCCTTATACACCCAGGAGGCTTGTCCAGGTCTTTTCGCCCACGATGCCGTCCGCTGTCAGGTGGTTGTCATTCTGGTATGCCCGGACTGCCGCGTCCGTCTTTGTGCCGAAGTCGCCATCGATGGGGTTCTTTGTGCCCAGGGGATAGCCCATTGCATAAAGCATCCGCTGCAGTGCCTTGATCTGATTGCCCTTGCTGCCCTTACGCAGCACATTGAGTGTAACATTTACAGTATTTTCCTCCTTAGTAGGTTCAGTTTTGTTTTCCGGCAGAACGGCTTTCTTCTTCAGTCCAGCCACCTTAGCGATACCCTCCATTGTGGCATATGCCACCAGCTTGGAGTATGCCTCGGTAATAATGACCGGCGCATCGGTGCGGCTGTCCATATAGCCGTATTCCATCAGCACCGCCGGGGCATTTGTCTGACGCAGAACCTGGAAATTCTCTTCTTTTTTGGGATCTGACCGGTTGCCCTTCAATCCACCTGCAGCAATGCAGGCTTCGTAAATGGCATCCCGGTAAACTGCGCCTTTGGTGCTGCCGGGGTAGCTGTACGCCTCAATGCCGCCGCCTGAACCCAGATTGATACCGCCATTGTGATGAAAAGCAACATCAACATTTGCACCAAATTCATTTGCCAATCTGCAGCGAGCCGCCAGATCTACCGGAGCCTGACCCTTAGGATCATCCACCCGCAAAAGCTCCACACCTTCATACTGTCCGGCAGCTTCCGCAAAATACCGGGCTACCCGGTCGTTAAGTACCCACTCTTTTGTTTCGTTGCTATCCAGAGACTTGTGAACTCTCCGCCCGGGCGTGTACAGGTTATGCCCGGCACCATATGCAATTCTGAACATAGATTATTCCTCCTTCTCCTTCTTCTCCCGCTCCTTCTTGACAGGTACAGCTTCATCAGTCTCTATGTACTGTCGGTTAAGGTCAGCTGGATCAACAGCATCACTGTATCGAACACCTTCGCGCTCAATCATAAAGCCAGCATCAGAATATGTGCGGTTCAACACTACGCCATCTTTGCGGGTCTTATAAAATTCTGTTACAATTGCCATTTTTCTTCACCTCAAATCTTATTTTCATCAAGTGCGCCGGTAACGGTTCCATCCACCGTGTAATCCTCTAAAGCCCTTAATTGATCGGCATAAGCACTCCAGTTCGTAGCTGCCTTGTAGGAATCAAGCAGCGCTCTGGGAACATAGATATAGCCTTCACCGTAATCGATCTGTGTTTCCACCAAGGCTCTATTACCGTCAAGTTGGCAAACTTGTTGTTCATTGCGCAGTACCAGTGCTTTAAGACTATACGCATATTCCAAAGCATTGGGACCAAATCTAATGACAGATGAAAAATCAAGAACTTTAATGTTACTGCACTCATCGAAAGGTGATCCTTCAATACGTTCCAGTTTTGGCAGAACAACATCGGTAAGGCTTCCACATTCGAGGAAAGCCCAATGGCATAGCTTTGTAACATTTGGAAAATTAACTGCTTCCAGTTCATTCCAATACGCAAAAGCACATTCACCTATTTTTGTTATATAGGAATTGCTACATTCCGTTATGGTGCCTGCGTTCTCAATTAAGTCTTTAAGATAGGAGATGCCAGTAGAATGTCCATCGGCATAACCTTCTCCGTACCCTATGGCAAACTCAGTTTTTTCTACAGCTCCACATCCATAATCGTTGTGGCTTTCGTTGTGCCGCTCAATGATGGCAGCAACTGCATCAGGCACTTCCTGCTCAGTGCCAGCCGGATAGGAATACTTTCTTCCGTTAACGGCAACCACAAACGGGTGCGCACATCTGGGTATTGTTACTTTTTTCATTATTTTTCCTCCTGTTTTTTATTTGCTGAAACAGCATCCTGTTTTTGATAGTTCAAGCATAAAAGAATGGCACTGAGTTTTCTAACCCAATGCCATTCTGTTTTAGTTAGTGCCAGGGTGCTTCGCTTAGCTTACTTTCTGCCCAACCGTTCATATAGTAGAGTGCATCCTTTTGTTTGTCCGTCAAGGGCAAACTGTCAATAACTTCCAACAGATCTTCTTTCCTGTTCAAACCTTCACTTTTCTTGCGGTATAGGTCATAAGCTTCCAGGCTGATCCCTGCTGGCTTTGCATAGTCGTAGTATTTCGTTACCGCGCTTTGGCTCCAGTCGGAGTACTCAGCATAGGTATCCTGGAAGTTCCAATAGGCAACCTTCTCCGCCGCCTCAACACCATCAAACCCACCATGCTCAGTAAGCATTTCCAAAGCATCGTCCGCAGATAATTCGCCGTCAGCAAACTTTGTTCTAGCAATACTCCGAACAGCAGTTTCATAAGATTTTTCACTAGCATAGGTTTTCCGGATTCTTTCCACATAGTCTGCATCTCCGTTAATAATTGCATCGTACAACTTGTCTTTTTTGCTTTCGCCGGGTAACCACCCCACTACCGGTGTTGCCGCCTGTCCTTCTGCCTGAATTGCGTCCACCAAACTGTTTGCAGTAGTCTTTCGTCCCTTATTATCTGCGCTCAATGTCTGGAAGAAATTGATTACACCGTTAATATCCCTTCGGATGTTCTTTACCGGAAGGCCTGTCAAAGAGGCAATGCTCTCTCCAATTTCCCATAGACTTTCAGATATTTGTTTCCTGTGTTCTTCCAGCTCATTCTCTTCCATATCACTTGTATCCTTTGATATGACCGCAGCAGCTTTTTGCATTGCATCCACCAAATCTGCTATTAAAGACATATCCGCTCGCTCAACATCGAAGCCCTGCATAATAGACCATATATCCTTAACAATTGGAATATATGTCAAAGGATTGAAGCCATCCAATACTTCCACAGTCATCTGGGACAAATATTTCTCCCAAAATGTCTCATCTTCATCATCATCACGCATAGCATACACAAAAGAAACCAATGCTGCATTTAGGATCATTGAACCATACACCGCGCCAATTTCTTTAGCGGCACCTTTCAAATCTCCTCTCTTCACCTTTAGTAATGCATCCTGCAACATATTGATTGATGTAGTAGGTTCTGCCATAAATGACGTCAGCATATCCATTAGCCCTGATTTTGCTCGCATATTGGCAGATCGGGAAAGAACAGAATCATATACCTGTGTTTTGACCACGACCTCTGTAAATCGCTTGCCGACCACCTTTAAAAATGCCTCAGAGCCTACTGGCAAGTCTTTATGTTTGTCAGCAGTTTCATTCTTCACCGCTTCCCAAATAGCCACCCAAGCCATCTCATCTGCCAGTGCCGCAGGACGCGAGATCACCTCATCTCTGTATCCACTGTCAGTTAAAAAGCCCTTGACTGTTTCCAGCCCCTTATATTCCTTAGCTTTGATAAATTCTTGTGTAGAACGGCCCATACTGGTATCAAAGTGACCCATTTCCTTGATAACTGCAACTGGTGCATACTGCTTCACTTCACTCCATAGCTGACGATGCTTTTTAGCATTCACTGTTCGGATCAATCCCCGGGTGATCGGCATAATTCCAAAATACCGTCCGTCCACAATAGCCATTGCACGAATCAGTGCAGTTGGCTGTTGTACGATCACAGACAGAGAACCCATAACCGCCGCTTTTTTGAAGTTGGATACCAGTTTCTTGGTTGCTGTCTCTCTGGGATCTTGCCTTGCTCCACCGTTCAGATCCTTCAGCAGCTGCTCTATGTAGTCATTTGCCTGCTTGCCATATGCATTCTGGATACGAGCCTTCACAGATTCCGTATCTGCATTTTCCAAACCTGCAGACTCACTGTAATTATATACCCGGTTGAAGTCTTCCAGCGGCAGCACAAAGGCGTGATACATACTCATATCATTCACGTGTCCTGCCCACACATCTGTGAAGTTGCCCAGGATCACCGGATTGTTGGCGTGGGGTACTGTCTTTTTGGAGAAACCGGAGTTTTTCAGTCTCAGTTCACCCACAGCCTCGCTCTTCTGCTGGATGTACTGCTTTGCTGTCCATAGGGGGAAGTAATTTTTCTCCTTGAATAGCTTCACATCGTACAAAGCCATAGAGACCTCATTGCCCTTTTCTCCCATAACCGCAGACAGATACTCCTGCATTGCATCTACAAATCCCGCCTGTTCCTCGGTCAGTGTTCCAATGATATCCGCAAGGATCTCACCGGAAAGGTTGTAGGCACTTGCGGTATTGACCTTGTACTTAACCGGAATGCCGTGTTTCTTCTGAACGACCTCTATTGCACTGTCAAACACAAAACCGCCCTTTGAAAGGTGTTCTCCTGCCTGCTCGCGCTTAGCATAGGCATAAAGGCTCATAATCTGCTCCAGAGAAAGTGTAAACTGGTTGCCGGTCGTGGAAGCAAATGTATACTGCTTCTTCATATCCCACTGGTCGTAGCCGTACTTTTCTGCCTGCTCTTGATAGAACGCCTTAGCTTCAGTAACATCCCTTGCCCAGGTGTCCTCTCCGGCTCTGACATTTTCATACAGCTCACTCAGTGTCTTAGATCCCATTCGTTCAAAAGCATATACAGGCTTCTGGTTATTCCAGTCGAACCGCTTCACGCCCTCAAGTGCCTTAACACTGTACGGATGGCTGCCGCCGGCTGCTGTGATCTCGTTACCGACTGCTGCGCCCAGCTCCCGTATTCCCTCAGCTCTTGCCAGCTTGAATGCCTTGTTGGCATTACTGATAGACTTAGAAACCATCGTATACATTTCATACACAGCCTCTAACTGCTGCATATTCATATCCCGCAGTGCGGTATCGCCCACCAGCTCCAGTGTTTCCTGGATCTTCTCTGCGATTACCTCATCGTAGATGCTGGCGGATTCGGTCTCAGCTCCGGACTTTATGCTGTCATAGGCAGCCTTCAGTTTTGCCATCCGTTCGCTCAGCCTGTCTCCGGCATTTGCGATCCGTTCCCGTGTCTCCTCCAGAGAAGCGATCACATCCGGGTCAGTTGCCTCTGCGATCAGTGCATCATATTTGGCAAGCCGGTCTTCTGCGCCCACAGTGTCCATATTCACAGCATCCAGTGCCTCTGCCACTGCATTTTTTAGGTTTTCGGGGACGTGCTTATCCTTGGTCTCCTTCAAAAGCAGATCGTTAAGTTTCTTGACTACCTTCTGGATCTTGTGCCGCATTTCGGTTCTATGCCGGCTCTCCGTGGCTTTCTTGCGGGATTCCTGATAGCCCTCCCGGATCTCCTTCTCCCGCTTTTCACTCCGTTCTCTTTCAGCCTTTCTGTAAGCCTCCAGATCTCGCTTAGCTTTCTGCTCGGCTCGTTTCTTAGCTTTCGCCTTTTCGCTTTCCAGAAGCTCCCGCAGCGGCTTAGCGGCCTCTATCCGCAGAAGTTGCTTGTCCAGAATATTAATGCGGTTCTCTGTCTTGACCGCTTCAAGCTGCAGTTCCTTGATCTTGGCAGTGTCCCGCTTGCCCTTGGCAAAAGACAGTTCCCGGACCTGCGCTCGCTGTTCGTGCAGCTTTTGTTCCTGCTCGTTGAGTTGGCTGATTTTCTCCCGATACTGTTTGATCCAGTAGTTTTCCGATTCATTCTGTGCCACACTCTCCAAAGCATTAGCAAGCAGCGCACGGGGTGAGGTGTCCTCTCCGGTGGAGAGCTTAAACAGAACCTTCTCCGCATAGTATCCATCCTTTGGTCTAGCATTATTAAAGTGTTGAAGCACATCATTGGATAAAATACTTCTATGGGTACTGTTGACAATCTCCAAAAAATCAGATATACTAATTTCGGAGATAGCTGAGACCGAGGTGGACAATTGTCCTAACTCGGATGCCCCTGTGGCAGGCCGGCTATCTCCTGTTTCTTTTAACCGTCTGCCATTTATAGAATGAGTAATATCAACATACTCCATTTCCATTACCTTAGAAGTAAATTCATCAACAGTAACGATTGCTACAACATAACTCCCCCCATCAAACACCAGGCAAGCCATTGCGTATGTTCCATTGGCTTGCTTATTTTTCTTTTCTAATCCATTGATAGGAATTGCATTTTTTACAATTTCGCCTCCTATGGCAGAAAGTCTGGCATTTGTACGAAGTCGATATTTATTGCTTGCATCTAAGCTATGGCCCAACCCATTACTTCCTACGATAATTTCTTTTTGTGTATAATTGTTTTTTATTGCATACTGCCCTTTGGCTACTTCTCTGCCAATAGTCGATGCATTTACTAAGCCAAGAGCAATCGCCTTACTCTGATTAACATTGTTTCCAGTCTTAACAGCCGTTAGATTTGGCATAATTGCTATGGTCATAGGGTCCTGAGATGTCATAAAATCATAATTATATGCTTCGGCATCTTTATACAGGCTTTTTCCTTCATATGGATTAGTCTTTGTTAATGCGTAAGATTGCCCCTCACCAATACTTTTCCCAAACGCATTCTGGATCATAGAAAGCTTTTCTCCCGCGTCTATGGTCATATCCACGAACATATCCGCAAGGGTTTGCTGGACAGTTTTATCAAACTTTGCAAATTCCTTTGCTGCCATAGAATCCGGATCTACGCCCTTGAAAACCTTTCTCAGCCGGTCCATAAACTGGCTGATCCACCGCTTTAACTCTTTCAGGATGCCCTTGTTCTGCTCACTCCGCGCGCCAAACTCTGCTAATCTTTGTCCGGCATTGGTATCCAGTAGCATCCTCTGACAGGCGTCGCACACCACTTCCTCAAAAGCCTTGTCGTAGCTCAGCTCAATGTTGTGCTGTTTGGCAGCAGCAATCTGCTCTGCGATCAGCTCCTCCATAGAAACGCCCTGTTTGCCGTATTCCTGAACCAGAAAATCTGCAAAGGCTTTGTACTTTTTCGGAGAACCCTGTTTTGCCCGGTGTACCAGCTCGTGTCCCAGTGTAAATGCCATCATAGACACACGGCTTTTATTTTTTGCGTTTAGGTTCAGGCAAACTGTATCGCTGTTGTGGTCGTAGTAACCAAATTCTCCCGGCTCGCCAATGTAGACACGCACACCCACTTTGGCAGCTTGTGCCACTTTGTCTGCCAGATCAAAAGATACCCTTTGGCTCTCACTTAAAGAGTCCAGTGTAATCCCATCCTCCAGAACAGCGCGGTGTTTATGTGTTTTCTCCACACCTTTCTGCTCCAGGATCTCCTGTGCCTCTGCATAGATATTGTCCACCCGGTTCTGATCTGCTTCGGTTGCGGCAATACCGGCTTCTCTGCCTGCTTGGTAAATGACATCCCGCTGGACTTCTGTCAGCTTGCTGGCATATTTCTGTTTTGCCAGTTCCGTTTCTGAAAAGCCGTGGTAGCCCCAGCGATAAGCTACAGCCGCCCCTTGACCGAAAGCACCGGCAGATACGCCACCTTTTTTATATGCCTGCATAATGGTATTGGCGCCGCTTGCGGTCATATTGTCAAAACCGATTACACTGTGGAATACCAAATCCGTTCCTTCATCACCGAGGGAAATATCTGCCGCATCCACCTCTTTGCCATTTGCCAAAACAGTAGCCTTTCCGTTTTCTACCTTAGTGAACTTTTCAAAGCTCACCACTTCTCCGGTCGACTGCAGCACTGTTTCATTGTCATTCAGTGTTGCCTTTCCCTCGATTTCCTGCAGTTCATTGTCACTGTCCTTATATTCGCTCTCACCCATTGAGAAGGAACTCGCCACATCTGTACCGGTTCCTGTTTCACTGGAGAAGTCTTCTTCCACAATATAGCTATTAAAAAAGTCCCGAAGGTTCTGACCGCGCTGCCCCATTGTGGACTTCTCATTGACCATAATGTTGGAGATAGCTTCCTGTACATACTTACTGTTCTTCCAAGTCTTCAGGAGTTTTTCCTGTGTCTTAGTGAGACTCTGACCGTTGTAGCTCGCCACCAGTGCCTCTGCTATATTGTTTGCTGTTTCGGCATTGAAGCCCTTTCTTTGCAGGCTCTTAGCAATGTCAGCCTTGTTTGCAGATGCATTGGCAAGATTGTTCGCAGAATTAACTGTTTCATACAGTTTGCCGATTTTTCGGCTGGTTGCCTTCTTGTCCACTGTTGCAATCTGCTTTCTGAGGCCTTCCAAGGTTTCCCCTGTGGAAACGCCTGCCACCTCATTTGCGAGGTTTTTCAGTGCATCCACGCCACCGTCAGCAGCCATAATAGTTCTGCCGGTGCGCCTTTGCTCAATAGTTTGTGATACTTCACTTCCTATTGTGCCAGGACCTTCTAACAAGCCTGTGGACAGTGCTGTTACAATAGCGGTTTCAATCATCTCATCTATTGTGGGTGCATCGTAGTCCTCGCTAAAGATGATTGATCGGAACAAAGGCTCAAGGAAAAGCTGAAGCTCTTCTTCTACAATCTCACTACCGATTTTTATGCCCATCTTGGCACTCACACGAAGCAATGAGGAATCAATCGTAGCAACCTTTGCCAGCAGAACATCGTCAGCGACACCACCGAGACTGCCGATACCACCAAGAAGATACTGAAGTGTTGCTTCAGATGCACCGACAAGCGTGGAGTATGATCTTGCCTGACTCTTATCATAGCCAAGATTCAGTGCTTCCTGATAAGCATTACCTGCAGAAGATACACCCTGCAATGCACTACCAACATAAACACCGGAACCAGGAGCAATATAATTGGCTACAGCGGATGCCAAGATGGTAGGCGCCATATTTGCCGTGGTGTTAATGGCACTATATCCGATCTGGCCCATGGATTTGCCACCAATCGTATCCTCCCACTCACCGGTCTTGAAATTGTACCAAACATTGAAACTGTTATCTGCCAGATCTTCGCTAACCATACTGGATGCAATCTGAACGGCATTCTGAGGAATGTAATCATCCTTAGTGTTGAAAAAGTTCTTGACACCGGAGCCAAATTGATACAGGCCTGCCTCTATACCGAAGAGAAGCTCTGCTAAAACTTTGCCTTTAATAGGATCGAATAAATCGCCGGCTTTCCTCTTTTGCAATGTCTCCTCGATGCCCTGCAGATATATATCCGCATTGTTCGTTCCGTTTTCTATATCCTTGGCAAGATGATAATTGTAAATTGCCATCTCATCTTCTGTCATTTTCAGATACAGGTCGTTTATCTTCCAAGCATCCTGCATAACCTCAGCATCGAGTCCATCGCCAAAACCTTTTTTAGCAAACTCATCATAGTTGTCTCTTGTGTAGGCAACCTTGTTCCTAACTTCTTCGTCACCAAAACGCAGTCCAAAAACATATGCACCAGCTGCACTAACCATATCAGGGTTTTCAACAGCAGCACCCTTTTGAGCATATAGTGCAAAGTCTGGGTCATAGTTCTCAGACTCAGGGTCAGCAACGCTGGAGAGTTTAACACTGTCCCGCGCAAGTTCCAACTTTTTTCGCTCGGCTTTCTTTTGGGTGATAAGGGCCTTTATATCCTTCTGACCACCATACTGGTTGTGTATTTCCATCATCCTGACATAAGCATAGTCTTCAGATGTTGGTTCGCTATATTTCTGCTTCTGTATTTTATATTCTTCCAAGACAGCCTCAAGGTTTATTATCTCTCCTTCAACAGAAGAAATTTCCTTATCGTAGTCTTCTGCCGTCATTACGGTAGGTGCATACTTACTCAGCCATTCACGCTTCTCACCGTCTGGCATAATAAATATCTTGTCCTTAATCTCTTCGTAACTCAGATTGCCATATTCCTGATAATAAGCGGCCTCTTTGTAATCTTCCTCAGATTCAAAATGAGCAAAATAATTATTCGCTGCTTCGACATTTCTCTTCAAGTTTTGCAAACCGGTGACCGTATCTGTATGCATTTGGATCAGACCATCGTAGTCATCATATGCTTGTTCATTTGATTTGATATACGACAACATTTTGCCAGCCTGTCCGATGTATTTATCGATTTCAGCATTAAAACTGATCTCAGGTGTCTTATATCCATCCCCGGAATAGTATTCCTGGACCCTGCCACCCAAGGCATATACATCAGAGAACCATTTTTTAACAGCATCTGCATTCTGCTGCGTATTCTGTGCCAGCCGCCCCCTTGCTCTTTCTTTCACTTCCTCGAAAGATAATGTTTTTCCCTTATCCTGCCCCGTCACTTGCTGTACATTCTGTTGCCGTCTCTTCCTGGCTCTTTCTTTTACTTGCTCATAAGATAGCATATTGCATCCTCCTTACAAAAGTTCGTGCATTGCCAGCAGTTCATCAAGCATTTCATCATCGATCTGACCACTTTCGTAGGCACTTATTAAAATCTTCTCTTTTTCGTCTTTATCACTGATCCCCTTTAGGGTCGCGTTCAATTTCTGACCTTCCATCAGTATTTCATTACGCGATTTGCCAATGTCACCCTTGAACCAAGCATCATAAGCCTTATTGGAATCTGTATACCCAGAAGCCGCAATTGTTGCCTCGTCCCACACACCAGTGCGTTCAACGCCCAGCGACCACTGAATTTGCTTGATCTTGTCTGAAGATAGATTTCCGGTTGCTTTTGTATCTTCGTCCGTATCTTTTTGGGGATATAATCTAATTCCAGCAGAATCACTCTGTCCGCCCTGGTAATAACTCAAATATGCCTGCGCCTGTTCTCTGGTCATACCGGCGGTAGTCAGTTCCTTATCTGTAGGCTTGTAGCCTGTGGTGGTGATCAGAGAAATCAGTTTATCCTGTTCACCTTGCTGCTGGCTGTACCGGAAGTCCCGGTCATCCACATACTTGCCGTAATCATAATCCCGCTCAGAATCGTACCGGCCCGCCAGATGATCCCGCTCTGTCAGCCAGCTGCTAAGCTGATCCTGATACCGGCTGTAATCCTGCTGTTCCTGGGCACTCAGAAGCGAATACTCGTTCAGCATCTTGTCTCCCTCCGCCTGGTACCGCTCCCACGCCTGCTGTTGCAATTCCGGGACAATATCATTCAAGCCTTGCAAATAGCCCTGATAAGCCTGCTGACCTGCTGTCTGGGCATAGGAATTGCCGTAACCGCCTGTCATAGCGGCAGCCTGTCCCATAGTGTCCATCATAGCCATTTTGCCCTGCTGGATATAGCGGTCCGCATACTGCCGATATAGCGCATCCGCATTGATATCATACTGGAAGTCCTCCCTGTCCAGATACTGCTGCAGCTTATCGTTGATTTGCGGCTGATACTGACTTTGATATTCACCGGGTTTTTGAGCCAAATGCTGTTCATAAAGCTTCTGCGCCTGCGCTACACTGTCGGCCTGGGTATAGTCATACTTGGGCATTTCAATTTCCGGCTGTGTTGCCGTTGCGCCGGCACTATAAAGAGATCCCCAGGTCTGATCTCCCACAACGCCATCCACCGTCAGATTGTTTTTCGTCTGGTAATCCCGAACTGCGCCCTGGGTAGCAGATCCAAAAATTCCGTCCTCATCAAGAGAATATCCCTTAGAATTAAGCTGCTTCTGAAGCTCCAGCACATCGTTTCCGCTGGAGCCGTATTTTACCTGATTGTACTTAGCCACAATTTATTCCTCCTCTTTATTTGTTTGATCCCATTGCCCTATGGCATACACATTCACCGTACCTATTGCCTCGCTCGTGCCGAATATTACAACTTGGCATTGATAATTTGTGGATTGTTCATTCGCAACTGAAACAACTCCACCCCCAGAATCATTTGCCGTTGCAAAGATAACCGGTGTCGAAACAAACAATGAACCGGGAAAAACCTTGAACAATGTCTTATAACCAACAGATGTGTCACCCATTGTAGTTGTTCCACTGGAAATTACCTCATCCGCCCCCAATATTCCCCAGCAAACAGCCTTGCCATTGCTCCATTTTTCATAGGTCCAGATACCGTCTGTTCCTTCTTTCACGATCCGATCAACAGCTCGCCCTTCAATGATTACCTCTTTATCGAAGATTGCCTTCCACGCAGAGCGGAAAGTGTAATCCTCCAAACAATCGCAGTAATCACCAATTGTCACATTCTTGCCGCCGGCTCCTAGATGCATTGCTACATCCTGTGTAGGGATATCAAAGGTCTTTCTGTCGTACTCTCCAATTGTGTCAATGGCTCTAATCTGAACGGTATATGCTTTTTCTTTTTCGAATGTCACGCCAGAAATCAAAGCATTGTACGCAGTTTCAGAAAATTCAGCTGAAATAAGATTTTGCCAGCCATCTTCGTCCCCTTCCCACACAGATGAAGCTTTCTTCATCCGCCACTGCAATGCACAAGAGTTCAAATTGTTCACACTGGAACAGGTTTTCTTCGCCTTGAGCCAAATACTTTTGCTGTTGCCGACCCGATTGCCTTTTTCGTCACTTCTGTAACAATGGATCGCATTTTCACCATCAAGCGGCACAACCAGAGGCTTTCCATATTCGATCACATTGATCGTCTGCTCTGCAGTGCCTGTAAACCCTCTGGAATCTGTGGCGTAACCAACAACAAGCACCTCGCCAGACTTCTGGATAACATCGGAATTATATGTTTTCCCGTCAACCGTTGCCGAATATTTTTGTATCGTTGCACCATATTTCCCTGTTGCGGTCAGTGTGATATCCACTTTTGACTTTCCCTGAATATAAAGGTCTGCGAATGCATCGGGTACATCTCCCTTTTTAAGCTCTACACGCATTTCTACTTCAGGCTTTGTATCATCGTTCTCGGTCATTGTGAATTTCTTGTCTTGATAATCGACATTTTGCTTACCGTTGATATAAGTACAAAGACCAAATCTTATAGTGCATTCCTTGCCTGTGCATTTGTTCCGCAGGGCAGTTCTTTCTTCATCAGTCAGTTCCCAGGTATATGTGCCGGTGTTTGAGATCTTAGCCCGCTCGCAAAGATGTTCTCCTGTTGGGTTAGGCTCAAGCCAAATGTGTAAATTATCAAAGCCACCGGGGTTGCTGAAAGAAATAGTGGGGTTGTCCACATCTGTGAAATCAGGTGCAGATGTTATCATTGCCTTCCGGGGAATAGCTTTCAATTCAAAGCTACTACCGTTTGAGGAATAGTTATAGTTGGAATATAGCCACCCGGTAAAAGGCGATATGCTAAATGTTTTTGTGCCGTCTGAATTGTGTTCGATCCACATTTTGCCGGTCGCGATTGTGTGATTTCCGGCATCAAAATCTGAGTATGTTCCACCGCCGTACACCTGTGTACCGTTGATGATGACCGGCGACATTCTGATAGCATTAAGATAGAAACTATGACCGCAATACACACCACAAGTCCAGACGATTTTCGTTCGGTTGTTTTGTATGTCCTGATCGCCATCCTGCGACCATTGCACCCAAAAATAGGAACCATATGTGGTATTGGTGTTTATCTGCTCCATACCTTATCCTCCTATCCAAGTAAATGCCAGGCCATCTGATGTGTCCATTTTGTATTTTCCAAACTGAACTGCACCTTGAAATACAGCCTTACCGATAACAAACAGGCAGTTGGTGTTGCTTTTATCCGCATCTCCAGCGCCAATATAGGCAACCTCTTCACCGTTTATATCGTGGAAGGAGAGTTTTTCCGAGGTGAACCGTGCATATTTCCGAAACACACCGTTATCGGTTTCACCGATCTCAATGCCATATTCACCATTGTCAAGAAGACCTCTTTTGATATAGGCATTTGTTTCTTTGACCTCATCCTCCACGCCTTCCACACGGCTGTCGATGGTCTCTATTCTCGTATAGTACTCTGCCACACCTTTGGAGTTATCCTTAATAGTTTTGTTTGTTTCCTCCAGATATGTACCAAAGTCAGATGCAGCAAAATATTTACCGTTAAAGTTAGTCAGTATGGTTTCCTCGTAGGCCTTCACGATATCCGCAGATTTGATGATCAGTGACTTAATGGAATTAAAGGTGTCCTGCGCTTCCTGTGGATCTGCAGGCTTTCCATTGGGGTATGCAACACTGGTTGTTACCGTTCCGCTTTGCGCCTGATCTACTGTGCTGAGCGCCCAGTTAAGCTGCTCCACAAGCTGGTGCATATAGCTCTGCATCTGCTGTATTTTGCCGGCATCAGTGGGTGCTGTGATATTTGGAAGTCGAATATTCACAGGGTTCACGACAACTCACTTCCTCGTTCCATAGTCTTGGTAATAGAGTAGATCTTCACATTGCCTACGCCCTCGATCTGCAGTCGCATAAAATCGCACCGCTTGGGTCTGATAGGAATGGAGAAACTACGAAGGCTTGTGCTTCTAAGTACAAACTGGCATTCCCACTCTTCACTGAAGTCATACTGTGCGTAGATCCTAACCTCTGCGCCAATGTCCATAGACATCCGGATTGTGAGCCTGAATATGTACTTCATATCCGGGGAAGATATACCAATTTCTCCAGTCTGCGCCATCCACTCCACAGGATCAGCAGCAGGTGTGCCAGATCCAAGCATAGCGATGATCTTTCCATCACTAATGGCGTACATCTCTCCGCGGCAGGAGCAAAAGCAATCCGCCTGAAGGTCATCCTCTTTGTGCCACATACCCTTTGCCGTATCAAACACGAACAGATTGTATACACCGGAGTTATCCTTCATAGAAATATAGTATTTATTTCCGTGTGAGCCGCCCACCGCCTTGCTGTATGCCTCATTTCCTAGTGCATAGGACACCTCAGTAGGCAGAGATCCATCGTAGGCACAAACGCCGCTCCTTGCTTTGTAGAACAGTGTCTCATTCACAATTGCAAGACTTCTATGACACTCTTTCTGCACGCCTCTACAGGGCGTAGTCTGTATCTGGAAATTCGCAGGGTAATTTCCATATACCTTGTGAACACAATTTTCTTTGAAGAAAAGCGGATAGCCCATATGGGTGATCGCTCCGGTGAATTGTCCATCACTGCCAACACCACCTACCCAACTGTCTGTGGATATTTGCATAAAGCAGTTCCAGTTTCTGAAATCACCCAGCTTGGAAGCATAGATCTCATTGACTATTTCACCATTGGCAGCAGGCCCATATTTACATCCAAACAAGCGGTTACCGCTTTCGATAACGAAGTCCATTTCAGGCACCGTTCTTTCCAGTTTTAGCTTGGACTCATAGGTTGCTGCTTCGTCCAAAATGCCAACAATGACAACATAGTCATTTGTGCCCTCTGCTCTTCCATCTGTGCCGGGATCGTGATATGCTTCCCACAAGGGATAGGTAATATCATTCATTCCAGAAAGCTGCGCAGACGCCTGGGGCAAGCCAGATATTTTGACTGCATCGTACTGCTTGAAGTTCTGTGCAATATTCGGTGCTGATATTTTTACATAAGTAGTGGCTATCTGTGTCCATACCGCGCTGGTTTTGGAATACTGCTTCAACGTATGTGGCGTGGATGATATGTCTATCCACATCTGCATATCTTTTGGATTATCCGGAGCCGTGAGTTTTGCTTCTATATGACCGGTTTCGTTGGTATCATCCCGGTATTCTGTACCATCCACCTTGCACATAGCATAATTTGCCTCGGTTCCTTCCCACACAGCTTCGATGTTGCCAAAATCAGAATGGTTTTCTGTATTGATATACTTCTTATCAGGCCAGATGATAACATATGCACCCATAGAGATAAGCTGCTTCGGTTCATCATTCAGCCCCATATCGATTGCTTTCTGGTTGATCACAAAGCTAGGACCATCTACATAGCACAGGCTATCCTTAGCAATTAACCCCAAAGGTTGGACAGGCTCAGCATATACGCCCCGCTTGCCTCTGGGGGACAGCACCGGGTAATAATCAGATGTCATATTCTTCATATCAAAGAATTCGCCGTCACCGATCCGCAGATTGTGGTTGTAACCCTTGAAGGTATCCACCATCTGCCGGGATCTTGCAGTCTCCCGCAGTTTCGGATATTTCACTCTGATCCCCCCTGTTAAAAGAATTGCGAACACCCCGATTTGGGTAAGTGCGTGCGATTATATTCGTCTTTATAGCCTTGAAAGGCCGTATTAAACATCACAATGGAATTGTTGTATTTATCGTACTCACCGTTTGCATAATCGATTTGAGCCTCTATCCATCGCAGATAGGCTTCTGCATAGGGCTCCGGCATCAGCAGCGCTGTGTCCTTCGGTGTCTGCTCATCATAACCGGAAAACTGTACCTTTTCTGCGCCATCATAGGCGTCTATGACCTGCCCCTTTACCATAGTATCCAGCCTGGACAGCCAGCCGATTTTAACCAGCGCTTCATAGGTGTTCGGTTTCAGCAGGTCTACCTGATTAATAGCTTCTTTGATAGTCATTTGGTCTCCCCCTTCTTTCTAAAAAAGGGGAGCTTTGTGCTCCCCTGTCTCAGTTCTTCTGTGCATTGTTCAGCAGTTTATCCCTGTTGCGGTCCAACCGCTCCTGTGCCTTTCTGGACCGCTCGATCTCTGCAGCGATCTTCGGAGGCACCATAGATTCCTGTCCTCTGGGAAGTACATAGCCCACGCCATTGACCTTCACAAAGTAATTGGGATCTTCGTTGGAAGCGCCCCTTGGAATATACACCGCCACCCTCTCAGGCTTAGCCTCAGCAGCCTTTGCCTTTTCCTCGGCTTTCTTGGCTTCCGCAGCCTTTTTAGTCTCAGCAGCCTTTGCGTTTTCATTTTCAGTATTAGCCATAGTTAATTCCTCCTGTTTTTTACTAGAGGGGCAAGGCGTGAGCACTACCCCTCACTGTGATCAGTTAGCCTCGTCTACACCGGAGAAGCTGGAACAGCTCATCACACGCAGCACCCGCTCAGGGTACAGAATGGTAGCGCCGTTGGTCTCGAACTTATAGCCGATGGTGCTGAACTGGTTCAGAGGACCACCGATCTGGCTCTTGTCCTTGACGATCATCTCCAGCGCACCGCCCTCCGGATCGATAATGCCGAAGGCGTCCTTGCCGAAGAAGTAGGTGGCGTAGGTGTTGGTGCCTGCCTTGTTGACATAATCGCCATCCAAAACCGGAGCAAACACATTCTCCACGAAGCGGCAGCCGTGCAGTTCGCCGATCTCGCCGTTTTTGATCTCCTCCACGGAAGCATACTTGTGGGCCTCGATCCATTCCTTACTCTTGCGCAGATCATACGCCACAGAGGGATGAACGACTGCATAATACTTGCCGTCAATGGTGGGGACGCGGTCCTTCTTGAGCTGGGTTACAGCCTTAGCAACCATATCAGGAGACAGAATGCACATTACAGTGGCGCTGGCTTCCATCAGGTTGGGTGCATCAGGTGTGCCTGCTACAGCTCCGGTGGCCAGAGTGATATTGTCACAGTAAAGCACATTGGTGTTGACCAGCAGTGCATCCCGAATCAAAGTCTCCTGAGTTTCGGCAGCAGATGCGCCCATTTCCTCGGTAGCACCCAGAATAGTATCATCATAGGCACGCAGCTCCAACTTATCGGAGATGGTGGCGTAAGTACCGTACTGGTCGATGGTGCCGGTCTTGGAGCTCATACCAAACTTCTGACCGGTGGGAATGACGCCTTCCTGTAGCTTGTCCGCCTTAGCAAAGGTGTTCCACTTGCGCCATTCCACAGTAGTGCCGTGGTTCTTAGGCAGTGCCTGCCGCTTGGCGAACTGAGCATAGAACATCTCTACACGGGCATTTTCCAGCAGCTCGGTGTCATAGAACACCTTCAGCTCACCGGACAGGGTATTGACACCCTCAAAGGCAGCCGTAGAACCGTCATAGGCATTCACATAGCCGCCGGTAGCATTGACCAGAGTGCCCGCCTCTGCGAACATCTGCAGGTCAACAACGATCATAAACAAATTAAACAGTTTCTTCATAGTTATTTTCCTCCCGTAATTTCAAAAGTATTTGTTTCGGAAGGAACTCCTGTAATCCTTACTGGCCTCCAGGATACAGTTTCCTTCCTTCTGCGCCAGCTCTGCGAATTTCCTGCTTTAGGGCGTCCCGCTGCTCTTTGCTGGCATTTCTGTAATCGAATGTACTGACGGAAGGTGCATTGCCGGATGTGCCGTTTTCCTCAGGTCTGCGAGAACCGGACTGAATAGCCTTAGAAATCTTCTCAGCAGTCTGCTGTGCAGTTGCCTGCATTGCTGCTGTCTGGATCTCGTTACGGTGAATTGCATAATAAGCATCCTCCACACTTAGACCCACACTGGGGCTGGTCATCCGCACAAAAGTCGGGTTCTGCATCTCCGTCCGCAAATCGAACTTAGGAAATACCTCCTTCATTTTCTGCGCCTGCTGCTCCAGTTTATCAAAGTGCTGTTGCATAGCCTGCTGCTGGAGGGATTGCTGTTTCTGTGCCGCCTGCTGGGCCTGCATAGCATCATAAGCGGTCAGCTTTCTGGCAATATCCGGACTGGTACCCATTTCAGATGCCTTGCTCTCAAAGAACGAATCATCCTCCTGGATCTTCTTAGCCAGTGCTTCATAGTCCGTCTTTACCGGATCTAAGCCGTACTTCTCTGCCAGCATTGCAAGCGCACCGGACAGATGCCCCATATTCTCCTCTGCAGCCTTGGCAGTTTTCAGCCGAGCCTGCATCGTCTTTTGCATCTCCTGGTTATACTCCGGGTCTGCCATAATCTCATCCCAGGTCATCCGTTTGGTTTCCTGCGGATTACCTTCCGTGGGCTCAGCAGCGGCGGCCTGCTCCTGCGGTTTGTCTGCTTCCTTCTGCTGTGTCGGCTGCGCAGTCCTGACAGCACCTTCGGGAAACTGGACTTCCTGCTTTTTCGCCCGTTTTCTCAGTTTGTCTGCCGGAACGCCCAATTCCAGCAACCTCTGGTGTCCGGCGTCAACACCTGTTACGCCCGCATCGGCAGCCTGTGCGCCTGCTCCACCGTCTCCGCTGCCACCGGTTCCTCCGGCAGCACCTTCTCCGGCGAACATTTGCAAAAGCTCCCATTTGTTTTTTTGCATAAGTATATCCTCCGATATAATCTGCCGCTATTTGTTCAGCACCGGGGCGGCGAATCCCGCTGTGCTGTTTTCACTATATATCAATCGTTTTACACTTCTCTAACCCCTATATAACAAAAAATAAAAGAGGGCATTTCTGCCCTCCTTTCATTACAATACCGCTGTCACTCAAAAACACGGTAACAAATATTTTCCGGATAATACTCCTGCAATACAGAAAAACCGGTGCATACTGTATCCAGCATAAGTGTTGCCACATTCTTCATTCTGTGGACCGGCTCACAGCTGATCTCAGCATCTCCAGTCTCCAGCCGTAATACCGGTTTCTTAACACTTCCCTGTGTAGCCAGAGAACCCACATTTGCCGCGCAGGTCAACACCAGTGCCGAAACAGAAGCGCACACTAAGTCGTGTCCTTTCTCTCCGCTGCAGGCGTGTCCTGTTGCAGTAATTCTATGAAATCGTCTGTGATATGTAACCTCTATCATTTTCTATTCTCCCTTCACTTTTGCTCCCTCAGGCTGAGAGGCGTTCTGTGCATTTGTCCTTGCGTTTGTTACTCGACTGTGCTCTTTTTTCTCCAATCCGGTAACATTATCTGCCTGCGTTAGTTTGGCTGGCAGCATTCCTGCAGCTGCTTCATTACCCACAAGCTGAGCCATATCCTGATAAATGGTCTGCTGTATCTGCGGTGGTGCAAACTGCATAGCCATTTGCATATAGGTGACCAATTTCTGGAACATCGTCCCATTCTGACTAACCTTCTGCATAATGGTGTCCTTCTCGTCAAAGTCCATCATTTCCAAACACATCAGTGCCTGGTCTGTCATATGGGGATTAAAGAACCCTAGCTGGAAAAACTGCAGTGCCAGCTCGTTCTGGCTTACCTTGGTATACACACTCTTTTTCTGGGCGGATACCTTGATGTCGAACACCGGCAGCCGGTAACCCATATCCTGCCCAAAATCATTTCCCTGGTGCTGGGGCTTGATAGAAGCATTGGTATAGCTGATATACTGCTCCATTCCATATTGTCCCAAAATACGGAACTGCCGTGGCTGATCATAAAACTGACGGATCAACTCAATTACCATATCCACGATCTGGGTAAATGCCCGGTAAGATGCCATAGTAGCATCCCGGCTTCCCTTGCCGCTGGCTTCCTGCAGTGCTGCAATGGCAGAAGCCGCAGTAACACCGGAGGTAGCTGTACCGGTGCTGGCCTCTGTGTTGCCGCTAGTCTGGCGAAGCTGTTCAATGGTCTTGTCCATCAAATTGATATAATTTCCGTCCAGCGGTGTATGCTCGATCCTGCGTAGGGTGGCCTCATCTACATTACCGCTTACGGGCACCAACGCTCTTTCCAGATCCAGAAATACTTCCTCGTTCACATTCCCATCCACTCGGGAGAAGTACCGGGGCACAGCACCCACTCTGGCATTCTTCACGAAAGCAGTCTCCAGTAGATCTATCTGGGTCTGGGGATTACGACACAGATCCACATATCCATAGCCGCAAGGAGATCCCTCAATAGGAAACAGAGGATCAAGTACATACGGGTACTTTCCGTGGTCGTAAAGTCCGGTCTGTGCAGCCTGCACTTCATTCTCCGTTGCATACAGCACCACATTGTCCACAAATTTGCAGTACTGGACTGTCATCCTGCCATCTACTACCTTGTGGTAGTACACATCGATCACCGTTGCTTTTTCGCTGGTATCTACTGCATCGTCATAAAGGAATTTTGTGGATATAAAGCCGCTTCCCCTCAGTTTCCCCTCCAACTCCGGATACTTCTGCTGCAGCAGTTCCTTGTTAACCAGCTCTGTATGGAAGAAATACCGGCTTTTCTGGATATTGGTAACGCCTGGTTCCCAGTAGATGTTCAACAGGTTTACCCGCTCAATGCCAATATCTCCTAAGCCATTGAGCTTACCCTGATCCCATACCACCTTGTACGCACCGGTGCCGGTCTTCATCTTCTGCCACATAGCCTCTGAATAGGTCGCCTCAAACTGGTTCTGTTCCAAAACACAGGGAATAATGGCAGATAACTTTCGTGCCTCCGCCTTATCATCTTTCTCTCTTGGCAAAATATTAGGCTCTGGATATGCCTCAATGGCATCTGCGTGCTTACTGACAATTACATTGTGCAGCCAACCAGACCTACTCTTAAAGCCTAAACCCTTAGCCAGGTTCTCCTTCTTCTCCTCGGTATCATTGCGCAGCTTCCACCAATTTTCGCTGGATAAAATCCGCTGCTCTGTGCGAGTTTTACCCGTCTTGTACTTCTGAAGCACCTGCACAAAGGTCTTAATCTGATCTTCTCCAATGGCTTTCACTGCCACCTGCATATTTTCCTGTTCCATCTTCATATCTCCTATCTCGTTATGTAGTCTTAAACTGATTCAGCGGATCAGATACAATAGGCTTATACTCCACTGGGATGATCGGGGAAATGGGCCTAGACATACACATATACCGCACTTCATCCGGACAGTGATCCTCCAGTTTCGTGTTCAGGTCTTCCGGATGGGTCTCTGAGTACATCATCAGGGGCATTGTGCGGATAAATGCCTTGCAGTTATTGAATACATACATCCTGGAATAGCCATTTTCATCAAACTGTAGCCGGTAATGCACCTGCATCCAGCCTGGTATCCGCTGATTATCGCCGGGAGTAAAGTAAATGCCATATTTTGCAGCAGTTTCCGCTATGCTTTCGCCTCTGCTTCTGTCCCATATAGCCGGGTCTGCCACACTGTCCACAATCTTTCTGCCCTTTAGCCAAGGGTGGGTGTTCTCTAGTTCCCTGATCCTCTTAAACTGTTCATCTGGGGACCACTTCACACCTTCATCCGGTGTCTGTGTGCAGCCGTACATTTCCATAATGCGGTAGAGTACTCCGTCATAGTCCACAGCCCAATATCCCAGGGAGAAAGGCTTGTTGTAACCAAAGTCATAGCTACGCATAATATTCCATCCACGCCTATCGCCCTGCGTAATATCAAAAGGCTCAATAATATGTGTCCACCGGTGCTGCCTCAATGCCTCTTCCTGGGTGATACCAGCCTCAATGCACTTCTGTGCGTCAGGCTTAAATCGCAGTTCCTCAAAGAACTGGCCTTCAAATATATCCCAGGCTCCGTCTAACCAAGCAGCTCTCAGTTTTGGCGGAAGATTCTCAAGAAAAGCAATGTACTCTGGTTGACTTTCCATCAGATAGCGGTTATCTGTCACAAGTGCCTGGATAAACACATAATCCTCCGGTCTCTCGTTGCCCTTGAAATCACGGTCAATAAACAGCCGCTTAAAGTATCCGTGACTGGGTCCGCCAGGGTTAAAGGTGTAGTAGATGCGCTTTGGGAAATCATTAACACCACGGCAACAGACCACGATTTTCTCTATCCACTCCTGTAACAGGTTCGTAGCCTCATCAAAAAAGATTACATCGTATTCTGTTCCCTGAAAGTGCATCAGGTCATTATCGTTGTCACAATAGTCGAATTTAATCGTTGAGCCGTTCTTCCAGAAAAATGTTCTCTCCTGTTGGTTATACCTGGCTATACTAGTGGGGATGTCTGTCTTTAAAACATTGATATGGTTAGCTCTCAGTTCCGGCATCGTGCGTCGGACAATCAGAATCTTTATTCCTGGATAACGCAGGCTCAGCCGCTTGGACTTATCTCTCACAATATGGCTCTTGCCACCGCCTCTGGCGCCACCATAACCCACGTGTTTCACTTTGGCAGCCAGGAACATAGCCTGCTTTTCTGTAGGTTCTGACAACACCAGCCGCCTGGCAGTTCTGTTTCTAGCGCCCTTACTCATTCCATTCCTCCGGCCCGGCTGCAAACACGACCTCAATCGCATCAGCATTGTTGTCATCATCCTTTTCAGCCTGCTTCCTCAAGTTAGCAATGCGCGCCTCCTGCTCCTGCCGATCCAGCTCAGAGCGCAGCATCTTAACCTCTTTGATATCCTTAAGGGCAGAGGCAATCTGCTTTAGTCCCTGCCGGTCTACAATGCTTTTAGCCTCCAGCAACTTTTCTTCCTCGTGAATGGTCTCTTTGGTGGGCTTGTCCGGCCGCTGGGCATTGTTGTATTCAATCACCTTGGTTTTATCTGTGTGTTTATATAGCTGCAGGTCAAGCTCTGTAATAGCCTGTTCCAGCTTCTCCAGGAGCTTGTCTGCCAGATCATCAATACGAGCCATTTTGTCAGACTGCTTGTCGCTGATCTTGGCAAGTGTTTTTGTTGTGGTTTCGTTGATGTGCTGTTCCCTTTGTTTTATCCAGCCTTCCTGCTTAGATCTGACACAGATAGTTCGATAATTCAAACCATATTTTTCAGCCAGTTTGCGGTAGCTGGTGTCCGTAGTGATGTATTCTGTTCTGATCTTCTTCCAATCTGCCACACCAGCACCTCCTATCTGGCAATCCGTGGCTGTTCGCGTCTCTTTATTGCCATCATACAAAGACAGCACTGCCTTTCTCTAACCCGCTAAACAAAAAAAGAGGAGACCTAAGCCTCCTCGAAATTCCTATTTAGTTAAAATGTCGGGAATAATGGCATTAACAGATATATAACCCACGATACACCAAGCACAACCACGGCAGCCACAATGATCATAATGACGATGTATAGAAGAAATCCTAAAAATTCACCCATATTCATTCTCCTTCCGCAGGCTGTTTGAGCCATTTCAAATAGTGGTTTTTGCAAATTCTTTCTATTGAATTGTTCCTTTTGCACTTATTCAAATCGCCACAAATCAAACTGCACGACTTTCCGTCATCCACGATACCTCCAAACAATTCCGCCAGCTCATCATCACTCATCGCCCTGATGCGGTCTGCGTTTGTGTCCGGCTTATAATGACCTGCCGGTTCCCATTTGGTTGGTGCATCGCTTGTGTTGTAACACTCGTCACAAACTGGCGTTTTTAATCTGTCGTGCTTGCAGGTTTCACAATTTTTACGCATAATCATTCTCCTTTGTTGCCAACATCACACTGTAATCTTCTGAAAGTTTAATGGGATTTACCGGTTTGCCCACCCTATGCACAATGCAAGGCTTAATGCTCATAACCACATAACCACTCTTGCAATAATCCGCACTGTCCAGAATGTAGTCAATGTAGACAACGCAACTCCTGCCTGTGTAGCACTTTCCCTCTGCATCGTACTCATTCATTGCCAACAGATCGCCCTTTTTGAAAGGTCTATCGTTTTTCCGTACTTCAAATGTTTTCTCTCCAGACAATACGGCATTAAAATACTCTGGTAATGTTTTCAGTTCGTGTATCATAATCGTTCTCCTTTCGGCTCTTGTGCTTTCAATAACATCATTTTTGCTACTGTTTCAATATTTGCGCCAACGCTTTCTAACATTTCACAAAATGCCTTTGCATAAGAAAAAGAGTTGACTTTTTCGTTTTCCTCAAATTCGATATAAAGTTTCAAGATCATTCTCCTTTCGGCGGTTGGGGCAGTGGCATCCAGTGGGTGACTTCTGGCATTCCCTCGTTAGACACATACCAAACGCCGTGGCTCTGGAATGTAGCAAATCCATAATGTTCCCGTTCACCATCGCCAGACTCCCACCAACACAGAACAAGTTTATTCGGCTCCGGCAACCTATCCTTGACCGAAATCCACTCCTGCACAGGCTCCTTGTTTTCAAGCTGCTTTATTACGGCAAGAGCATCTTCCATAAGGGCATCCATACAAACGCCGCCCTCGTATCCTTTATAAGCGCACCCATTGCAGTCGCTTGTCATTCCTTGTTTAAAACAAAACTCCAAAGCCTTTTTTACTTCAATCAGTTTTTCTCTTGTTTTAGGCATTGTCTGTCACCCCCACTGTTCTGCCATTGCTTTTGCAATGCCCTCAAATGTTTTACTTGCTTCTTTTGCGTTATGAACAACGCCACGGCTACCGCCTTTACCTCTTGCAAAACCTCCTGTATTGCTTGGCAAATACGGCGTGTATTCGGTCAATATCTTTGTCGGTTTCAATTCGGGTAACCCTTTTAGCCATAACAAAGTGCGTTTTGAATAAGGATGCCCGAACTGATACGGCTGAATAACTTGACTTTCTTTCGGCAATCCTATAATCTTTAATGGTGTAGGGTTTTCAATGCAGATTTTATCACATCGTGCGTTCATAATTTCCATAAAAAACGCTTTTGCCTTTAATGCTTTTTCAAGCCTTTTTTCATCAACATTTCCTGCGGTCGGAAACATAAATCTTGCGCCAGCTTTGCTCATATAAGTGCAGGGGGGGTGTGCAATGATTAAATCCCATTTATCAACTGCACAATATATATTTAACTGGTTGAAAAAACGGATGATGGGGAATTCTTTTGTACCGCCATTTCTGTTTAATATTTCAAGAACATCGCCTTGTATATGCCATTCAGGGTGACCGCCGGAACACTCTTGAATATCGCACGAAAACGCATTGTGTCCTTTTTCACGGAAAGCGGTGCAAACTCTTTGGCTTTCCTCGCAAGCAACTAAAACATTCATTCTACCTCTCTCCTTTCCAGCACAGCCATATCAAAGCCACTGTGAATGAAATTCAATGTTTTTTGACGGTTAACCCCATTACCCAAATATGTATATATAATTTCAATATCTTGTTCCGTGAAGTTAGTTCCACAAAAGGCGTTTATTCCGTTTCGGTGGTAGTCGTGAACCTGTCGATTTCTCCACTCTTTGTTAAAATGCAGGCTTTTGTGTGCTTCACGGGAAAGATATTCCAGCACCTTGCAAATGGCATCTTCTCTGCTCTCGCAGTTATCCAAGCGGAAATAAGAATTTACCCTATAATGGGGATCTGCCACAAATTCAAGGTTTCTGTTCATAATCGCATCAGGGAATGCTCCAAACAGATCATTCAACACTTGTTGACTTACCATTGTCCTCTCTCCTTTCTCCCATAGCATATTTCAAAGCTAAAAGATTCCACTTTGCTAGGGCTTCTTGCTTTGTATATTTCCTAGCACGGATTCCGCAACTAGAATAACTGTGGATTTTTCTGTCGCTATGCCTATGCTCCCATATCACATATAAAGGTTTTTTGCCACATTTGGGGCAAGGTAACGGCTCAAAATAAGAAGCATCACACGACATCCTCATTCCCTCCGTCCATCTTTGCACCGCAGTTGGGGCATCAGCAATTACCGCCAGCACATCGTCATACTCAATACGACCAAACCGTACTTTCTTCCCCAATTTGGTGACAAGCCTCAAAGCATCAATCAGCCGCTTTTTATTTGCCATCTTTCAATTCCTCCGACTCTTTACGGTAGAGGGGTCATTGCGACCCCTCGTTATAAGCAACGGACATTTTACGAATAGTGCTACCACCATAAGCATTCTCTGTCAGTTTAATGAAGTCAGTAACAGTAGTCTCTCCGTCCAGGGTCAACCCCCTGTCTTTCACAAAGGCATTTCTACCAGCCATACAGGAGCCTGTCAGCTTGTGATGCCAATCAAACAGGTCCTGGTTGGGATATGCCTTGTCCTTGTCCGGGTGAGCCTTGATAAACTCCGCAATCCGTTCTTCCTCAGGCATATCATCGAACATCTTATCGGTCAGAGCAGTCATAGCCTCCCGAAGAGTGTTACCGTGTGCAAAAAGGTTGTTCCCCTTCACCACAAAACACGGTGTCAGGCTGAGATCAGACTGCACGATGTAACCCTTGGCAACATTGCCCTTCACGGATGAAATGATAGTGGGTGTTTCATCAATGCGATAAATCCTCTTACCATTCAGTTCAACTAAGCCGTCGCCGGAGCCGGAGCCGGAGCCGGAGCCGTAGCCGGAGCCGGAGCCGGAGCCGGAGCCGGAGCCGGAGCCGGAGCCGGAGCCGGAGCCGGAGCCGTAGCCGTAGCCGGAGCCGTCACCGTAGCCGGAGCCGGAGCCGTCACCGTAGCCGGAGCCGGAGCCGGAGCCGTAGCCGTAGCCGTAGCCGGAGCCGGAGCCGTCACCGTAGCCGGAGCCGGAGCCGGAGCCGGTATCAATGGATAAGAACTCCTTGATCTTCTCCTGCAGTCTTACATCTTCCATTCCGGCACCGCCTTAATGCTTGCCTCGGCCTCTGCCGTGGTGGGAATGATCTCAATGCCATCCAGAATGGCAATCTCGTTCACGGTCACAGTAAACTTGCACTCTCTGGGGTTCTTGGTGCCATTCTTTGCGATCTGGGAAATAGATGCAGCACCTGCCCAGTACCACAGTCTGCGGCATTCCTTCAGGACTACCTTCTGGCCCTCCTGGCTAACCAGCACACCGGCAAACACACCGCTGCGGTCTCCTCTTACGATTACATACTTTCCGTTCATTTTGTTTTCCTCCTAAGTAATTTTTGATTTTTTTAATTTCCCAGCACTATCTAGCGCCCCTCGTTTTGTTAACCACCAAGATATCCCAACCTCATCGAAGTACAAATAACCGTCTTGCACAGCGAGAGCATCTTGGTGAATCCTTATTACTTTCTGCTCCTCAATCTGCCCCCCCTCGATGATGTATACCACATCTCCGATATCTAGCAGCTGTTTTGCTTTTCGATAAGTTAGCATCTTAGCCTCCAAGCAAACTGCGTACAAGTGGTATTGCTGCAGCTCGCAAAGATGCAAATTCATCGTTCTTCACACCGGCAACAATAATTGTCCCAACAAAATCTTCGTAGTTGATTGTCACATTGTAAGGTAAGCGCTTCAGTTTACCTTCCTCGTTGCAGATCACTATGATTTCCGGAGCCAGCGTGAATGTTTCAATATATCCTCCAACCGCCTCTTGAAACGCTTCCAGCGTATTTTCGAATAGTGGCTCTACTCTGGGTTCAAGTCCAGCTTCTTTGATTACAACAAGTATTTGGTTTTCTTTCATTGGTTATCTCCTTTTTTAAGTCCACATATTTTCTGATACTTTCTAAAAGCCTGACTCTTGCGTGCTGCCCGACACCGGGCACACACACGATTTTCTTTGCGTTCGAAAAAAGTAGCACCGCAACGGACGCAGTATTGTGGTTGGATCCGGATAAACTCGGTGCAGTCATCGCAATCCTCACACCCGGCCGCACAGCGGCTATGCAGATCATCCCAGTTCATACACATAGCCCGTTGGAAATAATGGTCGTAGTCCACCTTTTTCAGTTCGAGTGTTCTACGATATAGAACACCCGCAAGCTGTTCCAGCATTGCTTTGGTGTCTGTTCTGGTTCGAGACAGGTGCACTGCTTGCTTTACTGTGGGTACCGGCGCACCGGATCCCCACGGCTGATCTCCCATCATCGCCCGAACCTTATCGGCATTTTCGGTAAGATACACGAAATAGACCTTTCCACGGATTGCCTTTTCGGACTTGCCGATTTTCCTGCCAATTGCTGTATAGCTGTCGCCGCTGCGGATCCCATCCGCAAGGATCCGAAAATCCTCGTCTGTCCACTTAGACTCAGCGCTATGGTTATCCGCCTTTACAGGCCGTTCCTTAACGCCAAGGTCCTGACATCGCCGCTGAATTGCACCGGCAGACCTATGGAGCATTTCCGAAAGCTCCGCATACCCGTACTTGTGCATTTTCAGCAACATGATCAGCCGACTATCTTCCTCTGATGTCCAGGGATCCTTCCTCAGCAGTCGAAAAGCAGTAGCGTCTTTTTTTCGTTGCTCTACTACCCAGGGCGGTTCTTCACCTAACGCCAACGGCTCCAGTTTGGAGAAGTCTAGGAATGAGCGGTTTTTCTCCGCCCATTCCCAAAACTCATCCAGATAGACCACCCTATAGGTGTCTTTTCCCCGCCGTTTGCTGTGAATCGGTAACCCCCGGTCTTTCACCCAGCTCTTCAGCTGATAGGAATGGAAATTACATCCGCTGAAGGCATTGTGCAGTGCATTTAATGAAATGTACTCTCCGCTTTCCAACCAGGGCGGAAGTCCCAGCTCCTGAACACGATTCATGATGGCACTTACGGTCCGCCCAAGATGCTTTGCGATTCCAGGGATAGATGTAGTGCCCCAGCTGCTGGAAAGGTAATCATCATCTTCAGCGGTCCATTTTCTGTGATACAGACCAAGCGAGTATATTTTATTTTGAATCGCGGTTGTCGAGCGTCCTATCTTTTGGCTTAGGACTTCCAGCGGCTGCTTCCAGTTCTGCTGCAGGAAGGAGATCTCATCTGCAGTCCAGCGTTTTTTCATCAGATATCACCACCATCAAACATGCTGACCTGCCCAACCTCGAAATTGCACCACAGAACCTCTGTCCGTTGGTCTGCATTTTGGTTATAGGCCTTCCGGGTGATCCTGCTCCAGCCTTTCAATTCCTGGTCGTAGAGTTCACTGGGATAACCGGAGAGGATTACCGGACCTTTGTGCTGTAGGAGGGCTGCCAGCAGATCTATGTGATCCTGCTCGGTCATTTCGTGCCGGTACTGAGCGCAGCATCTTGTTTCCATCAGGTAAGGAGGATCTGCATAGATCAGCACATTCTCGTAGTTGAAACGAAGAATGAGATCCAGCGCCGGCCGGTTTTCAATCTGCACATCTTTTAGCCGAATAGCAGCCTTCATCAGATTGTCCGGTATGCGATTCCAAGCCTCAACGCAGTAGGCTTTTTCTCTGCCCTGCACATCGACCTTGAATCCACTTTTATGATGCATCTTAAATCCGTGGGACATTTTAGATCTAATGACAAATCTATGTGCTCTGTCTATTGGATCAGTTCCCCAGTCGTTGTAAGCATCATCAAACACATCTCTTGAATACGGCGTTAGATATATGCGCTGCGCCAGCTCTTCCGGATATTCCCGTAAGACTGTGAAGAAGTTGACAACATCACCATCAATATCATTCACCGTCTCGATTGCTGAAGGTGGTTTGTTAAACAGTACCGCACCGCTGCCGAAGAACGGCTCCAGGTATGACCGGTGGGGCGGCATCAAAGCAACGATCTCTTCTGCCATACCCCACTTAGCACCGGGATAATTCAGCAGTGCGTTCACATCCCCACCTTCTTTCTGGTAATCTCCATTCTGGCATCCCACCAGCGGGCGTAAGCCTTACAGGCTGTGTCACAGGTATCCGCGATCCTGCAGTCCTTGCACGGTCCTTCTTCCAGATACCGCCGCACCTGATCCGGATGCGCATAGACAAACTTGTCTTTTTTCTGCTCAACCGCTGGCTGCATAAAGATCGCCTTGAACCGCTTCCACCACCAGCGGATGTACTTCTGGTATTCAGCGCAAAGAGTGTACTGGCAATCTTTTTTACACCTGCTACAGGGATTTGGATAGCTCATACTGCCACCCGCCTCTCTGTTTTGTTCCAGGACACCTGTATCTCGTGCCGGATTTGACCTCTTTTTCCCTTATGCCCACAGCGCAGACATTTGACTTGCCACATATCTTTGGCAGTTTTTTCATAGCCAACATCATCACTGCCACAGCCACACGGAAGTAGTTTGTAGTGGCTATCGCGATCTGGCTTAATAAAATCTTTCATCGTTTTTCCTCATATTTGCCCATCAGCATTTTGTAGACCCGACATTTGGTGTAATCTTGGCAACAAGCCGTATTGATCTGCACCTGCCAGTCCACTTTGCGCCGATAGCTGATCACCACACTGCTGTTTGGAATAAGCCCTTCACAGATAATCTTCTGTTTGCCGTCATCGGACTTGTAAAAGGGGCAGCCGACATCTGCTGATTTCCAAGATGTGCTCATATAGCCACCCACCTTCTATCCTTGTCCACGAACAACGCCATCTTCTTTACACCATTTCAGGATCGTCTCATAATGGTTCTGCACTTTGGCATCGTTCTTGATTATGAAGTTAGCCAGTTTGTCCACATAGTAGTCGAAACTGTCAAGACCAATGATATCCAGCAGACTGCCTATCTGCTCATCTGATAGCAGCACCACACCCTTGCCTAATTCTCCACCAACAAATTTTAAGATAATATCATTAGCCGCTGCCGCCGCAATCGGCTGTTCCGTTGTAGTTACTGCTGCGGCTGCTGTTGTAATTGTAGATGTTTTTGTGGATGTGGTTGCTGTTGTAGTTGGATAACGAGATGCAACGGAATTAACGGGTCGTAACGGCTCGTTGTCGGTCGTTACCATCCTTTCTCTTTCCTCATCGGTCATATTCAGCCATTCCTCAAACGGTACTTTAGGCAAATTCATAGCAGTGCGTCGCTTGCAAAATGCCGCATATTTTCTCTGTACTTTGGCACTTTCGTAGGTTTCTCCATCACGATCCAGTTTTGGTTTTATAAACCCCCACGCCAATGCAAGAAGTCCATCAAATTCAGGCAATATTCCACTTTGCCCATATTCAAGCATTGCCACCAACAGCCGTCCTTTGTCAGCATCAGGCAGTGCCCTAATAGGCTCTAAAATATCAAAATAAAGCATAATTCCGGGTCTGCCCATATGTCCTCCTCATTTCTCGCAGGCTGTGATCTTAATGCCGGAAGGCACTACCCTTGCGACCTTGTTTATAAAATGGCCTTCGTGACTGGTGGCTTCCGACAGATGCAGCAAATGAATTTCCCTGCACCGACTCAGGTCCATACGGCGCAAAATACCACAAAGCACATCGATCTCCATATGTGTATTTGCTACCCGGTGGCGCACCTTTTCCGGCATTCTTTCGCAGCGGGCAAGTATAGCCTTATCAAAATTAGCCTCTACCGCCAACACTCCCATACCCGGAAAATCATAAGGCAGGTTCACTGTATCAATGGCATACACCAAAATGTCACCACTGACACGGCTCTGCATACAAAATCCAACCGGCTCTGCAGCATCGTGATATGTCTCGAACGGTAAAATATCGATAGTTCCAATGGTGAATTGCTCACCTGCACGGATCTCTTTTGTAATCTCCATTAAACTATCCGGAAGGTCCAATGCCTCAGCTGTTCCTCTGGTCAAGTACACTGGTACGCAATCCTCTAAAAGCCGCTTTATGCAGTTACTGTGGTCTTTGTGTTCGTGGGTGATAAGGCACGCATCGACCGAAGACAGGTCAAACCCAATTAACTGCAATAGTTTTTTATGGGTCAACCCACACTCCACAAGGAGGTGGGTATCACCGTCATTCACAAGATAGGCGTTGCCCTTTGATGAGGATGCTAACGATTGAAACCTCATATAGGACACTCCTCTCCGGTATCGTTATGAGGTTGCACACTCACTGCAGGCATTTCCGATACTGTCCCTGATGCGTTCACTTCAACCGTAGTAACTGGCACGTGTTCTTTCTGATACTGAGTGGACTTCTTGATCTGATCCTGAATAAACTGCGGCAATTTCTCAAATGCAGCATCATCCCACTGATCCATATCCCAGGTAAAAAACGGTGTCTTGCTTGTAGGTGTTGGAATGCCGTTGGGAATTGGCATAATGCTGTCAACATTGGCATACTCACCGGATTCGTTGAGAACAACATTGAGCATACAAGGCTTTCCAATCTGTCCCATAATATCCAGCTCCAGATACTCGTCATCTGAATAAGCCTTGCTGTTCCAACTACTCAGAAATGATCTCAGTTTGCTCGTAACTTTGGTAGCTACAGAGAACTCCCGGCTCAGCTGCCGTTCCTCTGTTTTTCCATCCACCTCTATGACCTCGCTGGGCAGCGCCCATACGAATTTCAGCTTGTTGGAATAGTTCTTGTACAGTTCCGAATACTGCTCTCCTAAGTCCACCACACCTACACAGACAGCCATATACACACCCGGTGCAACAGGAGGTGTTTTGGGTTTCACTCTATCCCTGATTTTCATAATCCACTCTCAACTCCTTATCGCTTTCGCTCACAACCAGACGGATGATCTGGCTGCCACATTCCTCCAGTTTGGTAACACTTTCTGCGTTGTCTACAAACAGCGGCACACGCACACCGTAGGCGGTCGACAGAGTATTGATGATGTCAATGCCCACATTGATCTTCATTCCGTTATTCAGTCCGGAATAAGGCACGCCATCATACACTACATCACACCGGTCTTCCACGCCTCCGTTAGCCTGCTCCCGGAACAGACGGAACCTTGCAATACGGAACAGACCATTGATGCTGTCTTCAACAAAGCCAGTCTTATACCGGCTGTACTCGTCGATCAGATACAACATTTTTTCGATTGCTTCCAAGCATTCTGCCGCATTTTGGGCATCCTGCTGGAGACCTTCTATCCGCTGTCTTGAATAATCCAGAAGACTTTCCTTGCTGATAATCGCCATTTGTTCGTCATAGTGCGCACGGATCTCTGTTTCTTCCTGGCGCAGTTTGCTCTTCACTGAAGAAACATTCTCTATGATCTCGTGCAGTTCCTCATTCAGCTTGTCGATCTTAGCCTGGATCTCTGCTTTACGGCTGGCATAGTCAGCCATATCTTTCGGTTCGACTCTGGCAGCCTCTGCTACTGTGATTTGTGTCTGCAGCTCGGTAATTTCTGTTTCCAGTTCCTCGATCTCCGCCTGCAGTTCTTCCATACGCCTTTCTGCCTGTGCCCGACTCTCCTTGCAGGCATCTGCGGTCTTTTCAATCTCCTGCAGCCGTTGCTTCTTTCTTGCTTCAAATGCCTCTGTGGCAGCACTGAGCTTGTCCACAGGCAACACTTGACCGCAAGCCGTACAAGTACTGCCGGTAAATACTTCTCCGTTTACCTGTTTCCACCGGTTGCGGCAGTCCGTCACCTGCTTGTCATAGTCAATAAGCACATTATTCATTGTGGAAAGTCGATCCTGCTTGTTGGCAAGCTGGGTCTTCAGGGATGTAATGCGAATATTCAGGCTATGAATATCCACACTGCCAAGCATCTGCTGTTCCCGGTACGCCCTGTTTTCCGTATCCAGTTTGGAAAGCTCCAATTGCGTTTCCCTGATCTCCAAGCTCTTTTGCTCAGCTGCATTGTTATGATCCAGCGCAAGGATTTGACCGGCAACAGCTTCCAACTGTACCTTCAGCTTGTCTGCTTCTGCCTTAGCCCCGGCGAAATCCAAACCTTCCACATCTGCAATGGTCTTCTGACATTCGCTGATCCGGGCAGGGATATCCGTCTTTGCTCCAACAAATTTCTTCTTTTCTGCCAGCAGTTTTTTCTTGTAATCATCCAGGCCCAGATTGCCCATACTCTGCACCAGAGGCGCAAAGGTCTCACTGGTGGCAAGTATCTGTTTATCGTCCACCACACCAGCGATCTTAAACAGCACTGCTCTCCTGTCCTGCCAGGAAATTCCATTGGCAAAATGGCTCACAGAAGTCAACAAGCGGAAGGTCTCTTCGTCTACCAGCTCATTCACCTTATCCTGAAAATCATTCCGCTTGCAGGGAACTCCACTGACATAGTATTCTGAGGTGTTACCGTCATAGGTAGCTTCCAAGCTGCCGCGTTTCGTGCTCCATACTTCCTTGTAAGTGCGGCGCAAACTCACTTCATCACCGTTCACAAGAAGCAAAGCCTCCACAGCTGTCAAAGCATTATGGTCCCTAACCTGTCCACTGGGATCCAGCGGCTTGATCTCCATATTTTTCTCGCCGTTACCCTGGCTGTCCTTTGAGAAAAGCAGCCAAGTAAGGGCATCGTATATACTGGTCTTTCCGGTGGCGTTGTCGCCATATATGGATGCATTTCCACCCATAAAATCAAGCACCAAATTCTTGTGGCACTTGAAATTCTCAAGCGACAACCGTTTGATCCTGATTTCTAACATTCCTCGCACACTCCTTCGTAATCGTTGTTTTGATACATACTGCGCAGAACATCTACAGTAATCCCTGCATCACTCAGGGCCTTGCCCTTCTTTTCCAACTGTCTTAGTCCGTATAAGTACATTCTGCGGCGTTCACGGATTCTACGTTCCTGCTGCGCTAACTTTACATAGGGTGAGTTCTGCAGCTGTGCTATTTCCCGTTCCACCTGTTCATCAGTAATTGCGCTCTTTGCCATTTGACATCCTCCTAAATCTTTGGTATATTAGGAGTGTGGGAACACTCCTGCGTGCCGCTTTCCGGACTGCTACTCCGGAGGCGGCTTTTTCTTTGTCCTGAGGGCATTATGGTACCCCCTTAGTTTGTTGTATTGGTGGTTTTATAGCGTCTTTTTTTGGAAATCGCGTTCAATTTTCTTGCCATCAGATCGCAGTCCAGGTTCTTTTCGATCCGGTCTACGGTGGCTACGCAGTCATAGTTGCGATTGATAATGTCAAACATTCTCTTTTCAAATTGATCCACAGTTATTCCTCCTTAATTGAAGCACCAGCCTGCGGCGGCGCGTTCTTCTGTCCAGCGCTTGAAACTCTCGATGGGGATCAGCCTCTTGTTTCCTATGGAGATCACCGGAAAGCCATCAGTCCGGATCAGTTGGTACATTACAGACTTGCTGACACCCAGGGCAGCTGCAGCTTCAACCACCGTGTAGGTCAGCTTCTGGGGTACGATAGGGATATCCAATTTCAACCTTCCTTTCTGTCCGCTTTGTTGGACTGTTTGTGCGTTACTCTGTGGGTGCATCAATACTCCAGTATCAACCCAAACAGTTCCTCCGCCTTTGCACTTATCAACCCCAACGCCGCCAAAGCCTCCGACGCATCTTCCTCTGGAATCACCGTGCTTCTGTCCTTAGAAAGAACGCAGCGTAAAGTCTTGCCGTATTTATGTTCCACAAATTCCCAACAAATCCAACTCAAACGAGTTTTCACATTAGGTGGCAATCCCAATGTAGATTCACACTTTTTTAGGAATATATCCTGCGTTCTTCGCTCAATCATCCAAAGATCTGATACGGTAAAGAAAAGCTTCTTCCCGCACATCGGACAGTATGTATGCCCATCCTGCCGATCTGCCCCACAGTGTCTACATTTCTCCATATTCTCACCTCACTTTCTTATTGTTGCAACCATCCTTCAGTCCTGCTAAAATATTGTCGAAAGGATGTGTTGTAATGAACGAATTACAAATTCTCTCTGCCGTAAAGAACAACGGCGGCAGCATCGACTATGTAACTCTGCTAAACATTGGTCTTTCTGATCCTGAACACGACGCCTTGGCTGACCGGGATCTAATTCGCGAACTGATCGATGCTCAAATTTTGTCCGGCAACCCCGGTGCGAACAGCACGATATCATTTGGAAAAGAAGGTCGGCTCCGTCTCCGGGAACTACTCTTCCAAGAGGATGCGGACCGTCAAGCACAACAACGCGCCAATGAAGAACAAGCACGCCTTCAAAGGGAGTTGTCCAGCAAACAAGCCAAGGAAAAGGCCGAAAAGCGCAGACAGCGCGCGTTTGAGATATTTCTTGTGCTTCTTACCTCGTTGGTTTCCAATCTGGACAGGATCATCTCTTGGATCGCTTCTTTTTTCTAATCTCATACTGTTACCCCCCCTAATTTGCTTTCGCTTCGTTCTCGCGATGTTCGTTTTCCAAACGGACAATCTTTGTTACAGAAACATCAGGCGCAAGTAGCTCATCGATGGAGCAGCCAAGAATTTTTGCGATGGTCGGTAAAAGCTTTGCTCTAGGTTTGGTTTTTCCGGTCTCCCAAAGACACACCGTAGACTGATCGACCCCCAGTGCCTGTGCTAACTCTTGCTGAGACATACCACTCTTTTCTCGTGCACTTTTAAATTTCACATTTTCACCCCTTTTTGCAAATATTATGAGTTTTGCTCATTGACAAGCAATAAAAAATGAGGTAGAATTGTTTTGCGGAACAAATAACACCAAGCAGAAGGGACCTTTCCCTCCGGCAGCATTTTTATTGCTAAAATGAGTTTACCTCATTTTACGGTGTTTGTCAATGAGTTTTTTTCATTTCTGCACTTTGTACAAATGAGGTGATTTCATTTTGGTTATTATTTCCGAATTCTACAAAAGGCTGCGCGATCTCTGTGAAGAAAGAAGCATGACCATAAATGAGTTGGTAAAGATTCTTGATTTGTCCAGCGGATCTCCAACGGCTTGGAAGAATGGTACTGTCCCTCGGAATGCAACACTTATCAAAATAGCCAATTATTTTGGTGTAACCACAGACTATCTACTTGGCAACGAAAATAAAAATGCGCCCACCGCATCCGGTGAGCGTGATATCGATATGAGTGAAGTCGATGTTGCGTTCTATGGCGAGTATAAGGAACTGACTGACGATGATCAGAAGACCATAAGAGATATGGTCCGGGTCATGCGAGAACGTAGGGCGAACAGGGAGGCATAACGATGGGACTATTCGCTTCCTCACAAGAAAAGTGGATAAAACGTCATGCAAGTACACCGTGGAATAGAATGTTTACCAGATTTGGACAAGATGATGTTATGATAACGAAACTGATGGTATACAAAGCGGTTTCTTTCGCCGATAAGTTGCTTTCATCAGATTTGTTTTCTGGCGAAAATCTTGCAATTAGAGTCGAGACAATTCTGTTGGCCAAAATGCAGTTCTATCATTTGGTAACAAAATCTGCCACTGTACACAATTTATTTTATGGATATATTTACGAACTATGGACGAATCACTATCTCGAAGATATCGAAACTGCAAATCTTGCTCTCGAGAGAATGCATGCTTTAGAAAAGTGGTATTTGACATGGTACTACAATTTCTACAACGACAGCAAAGGCAATCTTAATCCTGTGATTAAGGAGTACTGTAACAGTGCAAAAAGGAACAAAGCCCCTGACGGTTCAACAATTCTGACTTGTTCATCAGAGGATCTCCACCAATACGCAGCAAAACTTCTTATGGATATGCATATTGCATTTATGGCTGAAATGAAATAAAAACGCCCTAACCTACTGGACAGAGCGAAGAGGCATTGATTTCAATTTAGCTGGATAAAAAAGCGAGGTTTACAATATGAATATAAAAACCAACAGAAAGAGAAACGCCGTATTGGTTTGCCTAGGTATCACAGCCGCCTACTGGGTTTTGATTCTGCTCGGTCCGGGATTGGTAGTATTATTCAACAATATCACACTCTGGTTTTCCGGTGGAGGGTTTTACGAAGGCAGTTTTGGTTACAAACTTCTTGTTTTCTTCTCGCAACCATTTGCCTGCTACCTTGCCTATAGTGCAGCAGAATCAATCTCCGAAGATGAACACAGTATATGTGTGTTAGTTAATGAAATCGTAGCCATATGTATTTTTATACTTCTAACTTTCAGTGCCTTCTTTCTACTGGGCGAACCGCTAAATGCTATCAGTTACATAGTTTCTGCTATTGCAACTATTATCAGTGCTGTCTATACATCGAAAACACTATCAAACATAATTCAAAAGCATTCAGAAATCGAAGAACCTCCGATAACCAAGGCGACTTTATTTTCATCTGAACCCCAAACCGTCCCTGTTGAAGAAACTCTTTCTATCGAAGAGTGTGAAGAAATTGCCTTTGAGATGGGTGTATCTGTCGAGATTGCTCTTAAATTGATCAATTATGACCGCGCCCAAAAAGGTTTGCCTCCTTTAACTGTTGAAGAATATGAGTGATAATTCAACTGTCTTATACAGCCAAATAAGATTCTTCTGCACCCAGCGAGGTATCACCCCTGGCAAGCTCTGTTCTGAGCTGGGAATAAGCCGCGGAATTATAACAGATCTAAAGAAAGGTCGCAAGAAAGATCTCTATGCCACGACAGCCTGGAAGATTGCTAATTACTTTGGCGTGTCTGTGGGATACCTGTTAGGCCTAGAAGAAAAATAAAAACCGCCCCAAGAAACTGGGACGGTAACTATTGCGAACAAAAACCATACAAATCAAATATATTCTTCAAAGTATTGGAGTGTCGAAAACTCTACTAGCTGCTTGTTGCGAAATACTTCTGGATGCGCCTTTGCGTCTTTGTAGATTTTTATGTACTGCGTAAATTTTTGAATAATGGTATGTTTATTGATCCTCTTTAACACTGTAAATTCGTTAGATCTGATATGGGGTTTCTCGGTGGATATGTATTTTTCAGGATTACATATTGCCACAGATTTGCTAAAATCAATGCCACACCCTTGTTCTTTATCTGTCCAGATAGCATATTCGTGGCTGATATGAGAGCGCATAGGTATTGCCCACAAAACCCCATCAACTACAATCTGAACGCAAACATAAGGACGCTTTTCCTTTGTCCTTATTTCTGCACAATCCTTGTAGTCAATAAAAAAATCGTTTGTAAGAAAAACAATATCCAACAAAATTCGACACCCCTAATCAAAAGAAAAACGGCCTGAAGGCCAGGCCGTCCTCTCAGTGAGCATTCTTTTGTTTACCCTTCCCGCGCTCTACGGGAAGATCAACTCAGTGAGCATTCTTTATTAGTGACTTGCGCTCTACAAGTCTTTGACGATGGAACAGACAGAGTCGATGACAAAGTCATTTTCTTGTCAGGCGGATTGCTCCGCACTATTATTATATCACATTGTTCAAGAAATAGAACATGGAAAATTGTACGAAAAATCGCATAGCTTACTTATGTTAACTTATGCTTTTTTGCACAATTTATACCATTTTTGACTAATATATAGCATTATATGGCATTGTGTAGCATTATATGACATTATTTGTTATTATATGTAAATAACCGCCCCGGTGCGCCAACACCGAAGCGGTCAATATAGAACACCACCCACCCACTACGATAGGGGCAGTCTACCTATTTATGGTAGCACATCCCCTCCAAAAAAGCAAGGAGGAACTTATGGCCAGAAGATCGGCGGCTGGCTCCGGTACGATCCGGAAGAAGGCCCAAATCAAAAACGGAAAAGAATATACTTGGTGGGAAGCCCGGTACACTGTCGGCTACGACCCGGGCACCGGAAAGCAGATCCAGAAGACAATCACCGCTAAAACGCAAAAGGAAGTCTCCCAGAAATTGAAGGCCGCCACAGCCGCCATTGATGAAGGTACCTATATTGCACCCAGCAAAATGACTGTCAGCCAATGGCTCGACACTTGGGCAGAAGAATATTTGGGAAGCGTAAAACCATTAACGGTGAGTTCCTATAAGGCTACGATCAAAACGCATCTGAAGCCGGGTCTGGGAGCAATAAAACTCGAAGCACTTGCAGCACACCATATCCAAAAACTGTACAATGCGCTTGGTACCCCGAAGGGTGACATGGAGGGGTTATCTCCTAAGACGGTAAAAAATGTCCACGGAGTGCTTCACAAAGCCTTACAGCAGGCCGTATCGAATGGGTATATCCGCTTCAATCCATCTGATGCCTGTATATTACCCCGAATTACAAAGAAGGAACTAAAGCCCCTGGATGAGGAGGAAACGAGGTTGTTCTTAGACGCAATTAAGGGACATCCGTTTGAAATACTCTACAGTGTCACACTTTTTACCGGTATGCGAGAGGGGGAAGTGCTTGGTCTGACCTGGGACTGTGTAGATCTGGCAAAAGGTTCCGTGTTGATCAGCAAGCAGCTGCAAAAAGAGAAAAAGCCAAAAGGAATGTATTACCTAGCTCCTTTGAAGAATGATAAGCCGCGCAGAGTAACCTTAGCACCGTGGGTGCTGCAGCTTCTCCGGAAACAAAAGTTGAAACAAACAGAGGAGCAGCAACGCGGCGGTGAGGCTTGGTCCAATCCTTATGATTTTGTTTTTACGAACGAGCTAGGTAGCCATTTAATCCCGTGGACTGTGGTACGGCACTTCAAGGAGATTGTTACATCGATTGGGCGTCCAGATGCCAGGTTTCACGATCTACGGCACAGTTATGCTGTCGCAGCTATTAGGTCTGGAGATGATATTAAAACCGTGCAAGGTAATCTCGGTCACGCGACAGCATCGTTCACTCTGGATGTGTATGGTCACGTCACAGAGCAAATGAAAGAAGCAAGTGCAGCAAGAATGGAGCAGTATATAAACCGCATTTTACCCTGATAAGGGTACAACAAAGGGTGACCAGTTTTCAGATTTCTGCGTTACAGAACATTTTACAGTCGAAAACAGATGTAAATAACAACAAAACCCACCGACAGCAAACTTTTGTCGGTGGGTTTTCTGGCGGAGTGAGAGGGATTTGAACCCTCGCGCGCTGTTTAGACGCCTACTCCCTTAGCAGGGGAGCCCCTTCGGCCTCTTGGGTATCACTCCGAATCAACAATATATATTTGATTGTTGCCAAAGTATTCTAGCACAGCACAATCTGTTTGTCAAGTTAAAAACCGGGATAATTCACTTTTCCTGCGGAATATTTTTGCAGAGTTCTTATTTCTTACGCCTCATAATAGGATGTTACATACATTGGAATTTGAGGTGGTACTATGGAACATACTGTTAACACGGTCACTCTGCGGGGAAGTCTTCTGGAAATGCCCAAGTTTTCTCACGAAAATCACGGGCGGCGGTACTGGCGCTTTCTTTTAGAAGTTTCCCGGCTATCCGGTGCGGTGGACCGACTTCCGGTGATCGCGGAAGAATCCCTGATTATGGGGATTGATCCCTGCGGCGGTGAAATGATCACCGTCACCGGACAGGTGCGCTCCCACAATCAGCGCACCGATGGGGTGCGGCATCTGCTGATCTTCGTATTTGCTGCAACGGTCATTGCTGAGGACGGCGAGCCTATCAACGATGTATTTTTGGAAGGTCCTCTTTGCAAACTCCCAACCTTCCGCCGAACCCCTCTGGGGCGGGAAATTTGCGATGCAATGCTTGCTGTCCCCCGAGCCTTTCACAAAGCCGATTACTTACCCTGCATCCTCTGGGGACGCACTGCCCAGGAAATTTCCGTCTGTCAGGTCCGTGACCGCATCCGCATTTATGGCAGACTGCAAAGCCGCATTTACACCAAGATGACCGATGACGGACCGGAAGAGCGCACCGCCTATGAGATTTCTGCCCTGAGCGCAGAAATTCTGGATGCAGAAGATACCCAGTATTAGCAATTCACGCCGGAGGCAGCAGGCAGGCGGTATCCTGCTGCCTCCTTAGCCACGCAGGTTGCCACCGCCCGCAACCTGCCGTTTCATTCTATCCGGTTTGCGGGGATTGTGTGCGAATTTTCCTTCTTTTCTTTTGGTCATTTCTGTGGTAAAATGGCGAAAAAGAGAGGTAGCCGCTATGAAAGAAAAAGTCAACGGAATTATTAATACTCTGAAACTTCGCTATCCCCATGCCCCTTGTGCCCTGCATTCCACAAAAGATTACGAACTGATGATTGCCGTTCGTCTGTCTGCCCAATGCACCGATGCCCGGGTCAATCTGGTAACACCGGCACTTTTTGCCGCTTATCCCACTCTGGAGGCTATGGCAAATGCTAAGATATCGGATGTGGAAAAGTACATCCATTCCTGCGGGTTTTACCGGCAAAAAGCCAGTGATATTGTTTTTGCCTGCCAAATGCTTTTGCGGGATTACGGTGGAAAAGTTCCGGATAAAATGGAAGAACTTTTGAAACTGCCCGGTGTGGGCAGAAAGACCGCCAACCTGCTTCTGGGTGATCTTTACGGTGTTGCCGGCAGTGTGGTCTGCGACACCCATTGTATCCGGATCTGCGGTCGTCTGGGGCTTTCCAAGGGAAAAGAACCGGAAAAGGTGGAACAGCAGTTGCGTAAAATTCTGCCGCCGGAGGAAAGCAGTGATTTCTGCCACCGGATCGTTTGGTTTGGGCGGGAAGTCTGCACCGCACGCAACCCCAAGTGTGCTGATTGTCCTCTGGCGATTTACTGTAACGAATGGAATGTAGGCTGAGACGCTGTTTCGGTTCGATCTAGGTTAATACTTCCCCCCTTGTCCGCATAGACTATGGACAAGGGGGAGATTTTATTGGGCAGAAAAACACCCATCTTTTACAGTGCGTTGATGCTCACCGGTGTCAACCTGCTGCTTCGGCTGGTTTCCACTTCCTTTCAGGTATACATATCCGGTCGGATCGGTGCGGCAGGCGTAGGGCTATTGCAACTTGTTCTTTCTGTGGGAATGCTGGCAATGACTGCCGGTATGGCAGGGGTACGGACTGCCACAATGTATTTGACCGCTGAAGAATTAGGCCACAAACGGCCGCAAAATGTCAGTTGGGTACTATCCGGGTGCTTTTTATACAGCATTGTTTGCAGCAGTACGCTTGCTCTGGGTCTTTATGCCAGCGCACCGTTTCTTGCGGTGCGCTGGATCGGTGAGGCTGGCACTGTGGGGGCCATCCGATTATTTGCCTCCTTCCTGCCCGTTACTTGCCTGTGCGGTTGTATGACCGGGTATTTTACTGCCGCCAATCGGATCGGCACACTGGCGGCAGTGGAAGTGGCAGAGCAACTGCTATCTATGGCAGTGACAATGGGTGCACTTTGTTTTTGGGCAGGGACAGACTCTGCAAAAGCCTGTCAGTCGGTAGTTTTGGGCAGCGGTGTCAGCGCCTGTTTGACTTTACTATGCTTGATTATTTTGCGCTTGCGGGAGAAAACAAAAACAGGCGCAAAAATCCCGGTAGCCCGGCGGCTTTTGGACACTGCCGTCCCCCTTGCCCTTGCAGACGATCTGAAAGCAGGGATCTCCACCGCCGAAAACTTAATGGTGCCCAAACGGCTGGCACTGTATCCGGGGACACAAAACCCGCTGGCCGCCTTTGGAATGGTCTGTGGGATGGTTTTTCCGGTGATAATGCTTCCGGCGGCTATTCTGTTTGGGCTATCCGAATTGCTGATACCGGAACTTGCCCGGTGCAATGCCGCAGGAAGCCGGCAGCGCATTGAATATCTGGTACGCAGGAGTCTGCGTATTGGGATGCTTTACGGATTTTTATGCAGTGGGATCATTTACTTAATTGCAGAAGATTTATGCATTGCCCTTTATGATAACCGTCAGGTAAGCACTTATTTGCGATCCTATTGTCTGCTGATCCCCATGCTGTACTGCGATTGCATTACAGACGCAATGACAAAGGGTTTGGGGCAGCAAAAGGCTTGCGTGCGGTATAACATTTTGACTTCATCAATGGATGTTGCCCTTCTTTTTTTCCTGTTGCCACGGTACGGAATGGAAGGTTACTTTGTTAGTTTCCTGATTACCCATTTGCTCAATTTCATTTTAAGTCTGCGGCGACTTTTCAAGATTTCCGGCACAGGCATTTCCCCGATCGTTCCCCTGTTGACCTTTGCTGCCGCGGCCGCTTCTGTTTGGGCATCCTCTCATTTATCATCCCCGGCAGTTAGATGTGTTGCCTATGTGTTGTTGCTTGGAAGTTTATGGGTATTATTAAAGGTCATCCATAAGGAGGACCTGCAATGGGTCAAAGGCCTGGTGCGCTTATAAATCCCCGTCAAATTTCTGTTTATCGGTCAGTTGGTTAGCCGCACAGACTATCAAAAACCGTGTCATTGCGAGGAGCGAAGCGACGTGGCAATCTCAAAAACCAGCCTTGTACCAGGAGATTGCCACACCAGTGTGCGCACTGGTTCGCAATGACATGCGTTTTAATTACC
>JAZNDD010000165.1:0-17154 GCA_045587865.1 Faecousia sp. | reverse complement strand
TGTCCTTGTTAACAAAGCAATATATCGAAAACAGGAGATTGCCACAGCCCTTTGGGCTTCGCAATGACACGGGTTTCGATGGTTTTTTCTGATGCGCGTACCTTTGAGGTAATTGTCAATTGTCCATTGAAAAACAAGGGGAGCGTGCATTGCACGCCCCCCGGAAGTTTTTTGCAATTAGTCTTCCTTGCCCTTGGACAGGATCACATTGGCGAGGATGCCCAGGATCAGCGCGCAGGCGATGGTGGTCAGGGTGACCTTACCGAAGGTAACGCTCAGGCCGCCAATGCCGGGGATCAGGATTGCAGAAACCACAAACAGGTTCTTGCTTGCTCCCAGGTTTACCTGCTGGATCATCTTCAGACCGGAGACAGCGATGAAGCCATACAGTGCTACACAAACGCCGCCCATTACGCAGTTGGGAATGGAGGACAGGAAGGTAACAAAGGGACCAAAGAAGGAGATGATCAAACACATAATGGCTGCGGTGGTGATGGTAATCACGGAAGCATTGCGGGTAATGGCAACACAGCCAACGGACTCACCGTAGGTGGTGTTGGGGCAGCCGCCGAAGAATGCACCGGCGATGGAGCCAACGCCGTCACCCAGCAGTGTGCGGTGCAGGCCGGGCTCTTCCAGCAGATCCTGATTGATAATGGTGGACAGGTTCTTGTGGTCAGCAATGTGCTCTGCGAACACAACAAATGCAACAGGAACATAAGCAACGGCAACTGTGGTGATAAATGCGCCGTCAATTTCCTTGACACCCTTCACTGCCTCCAGGAAAGCAAAGTCAGGAATTGCAAACAGGCCCATTTCCTTAAATGCAGCAAAATTGATAATTTGCAGTGCCGTATTGTCGGTCTTGATGCCGATGACGGTAAAGATAGCCGCTGCAACATAGCCAACCATAATGCCCAGAACGAAGGGGATCAGTTTGATCATACCCTTGCCGTAAACGGAGAAGATAAAAATCGCAAACAGGGTGATAATGCCGCAGATCAGAGCCACATAGGGGCTGCAGACGGAAGCACCGTCTACCAGAACCTTGCCCTTAGTCAGGTCGCCCACAGCATTGACTGCCAGGGAAAGACCGATCAGTGCAACGGTAGGTCCAATGACCACAGGGGGCATCAGTTTGTTGATCCACTTCACACCGGCGATCTTAACGATCAATGCGATGACTACATATACAAGACCTGCAAATGCAGCACCGATGATCAAACCCAGGTAACCGGCAGAAGCAGAGGCTGCACCGCCGAAGGCTGCGAACATAGAGCCGATGAATGCGAAGGAAGATCCCAGATAAACAGGGCTCTTAAACTTTGTAAACAGTTGGTACACCAGTGTGCCGATGCCGGCGCCGAACAGGGCAGCGGACTGGCTCATACCGTTACCGATGATTGCGGGAACAAGGATGGTTGCTGCCAGGATTGCCAGAACCTGCTGGAAAGCAAAGATCAGCAACTGGCCAAACTTGGGTTTGTCTTTAATGCCGTAGACCAAATTCATTTTTTCTCTTTTCCTCCTGATATATATTTGTGAACCAAATCCAAAAAAAGAGGAAATGCCTGCGATGATTTTCGCTTCATTTCCTCCTGTCTTTCAGATTTTTATTCTGTTTATAAGTATACTTGTATTTTGTGCAAAAATCAAGGATTTTTTACAATTTTCTACCATATATTGTATTTGGAACAGAAAACGGTGGGAACTTGCGCAATGTCACGCAATTCGTGTCATTGAGGGATTGCCCCCGCCGAAAATGCTACAGGCAGAAACTTTCCGGTAAAAGTTCCGCAAGGGTATATGTGCGATATTTCCCCTCTGCACCGGCAAGATAAATGACAAAATCATCGGTACAAAATTCCCTTATCACCTGACGGCAAACGCCGCAGGGCGGGAAAAAGCCTGTAAGGATGCCGTCCTTTCCACCGCAAATGGCAATGGCGGTAAAATCCCGCTTTCCTTCGCTGACCGCCTTGAAAATGGCAGTTCGCTCGGCGCAGACCGTGGGGGAGAATGCAGCGTTTTCAATGTTGCAGCCGGTGTATACTGTGCCGTCGGCGCAAAGGAGTGCCGCCCCCACTTTGTAGCCGGAATAAGGGGTATAGGCATTGTCCATAGCGACTTTTGCCAGTTCGATCAACTGTTCAGGGTTCATATCGCACCTCCATAGCAGGGCTTACGGCTGTTGTCTGCCGAAATATTTCTTATCTATTCTCTATTCTTTATTATCTATTATCTGAAGAACATCTCTTGTCAGGTAGTTTGTCATTAGATAATAGATGTTTTTGAAGGAAATACCGCAATTGTCAATTGTCCATTGTCAATTGAAAGGGCTTGCCGGAGGTATCCAGTTCCACGCCCAGCAATTGTGCAACGGTGGCGGCCACATCTGCAAAAGTTTCTCTTGTGCCCAGATTTATGGGTTTTATTTTCTGACCCCAAACAAGCACCGGCACATATTCTCTGGTATGGTCGGTCGTTGCGCCATAGGCTGGGTCACAACCGTGGTCGGCAGTGATGATCACGGCGTCATCGGGTCTTAGCACCTGCAAAAAGTCCCCCAGCCAGTGGTCAAATTCCGAAAGGGCTGTGGCATAGCCCTCTGCATCCCGGCGATGCCCGTAGAGCATATCAAAGTCCACCAGATTTACAAAGCACAGTCCTTCCCAGTCTTTTTGGGCGTAACGAAGGGTATGTGCCATCCCATCAGCATTGCTTTTATTATAAATGTATTCCGTCAGACCACGGCCTGCGAAAATATCGTAGATCTTTCCCACACCGATGCTGTGCAAACCCGCTTTCTTTACCGCATCCAGCAAGGTTTCCCGGGGCGGTTCTAAGGAAAAATCGTGCCGGTTGGCAGTGCGGGTAAACTGCCCCGGTTTTCCCACAAAGGGACGGGCAATCACTCTGCCCACACCGTGTTTGCCCTGCAAAATGTTCCGGGCAATCCGGCAGTATTCATAAAGTTTTTCCGGGGGGACAATTTCTTCGTGGGCGGCGATCTGGAACACAGAGTCCGCGGAAGTATAGACGATCAGGTCGCCGGTTTTCAGGTGTTCTTCCCCGTATTTTTCAATTACTTCTGTGCCGGACCAGGGAGCATTGGCAAGGACACCCCGCCCGGTCTGCTGACGAAAAGGCGCCAGCACTTCTTCCGGAAATCCGTTGGGATAGGTGGGCATGGGATTTTCCGAAATAATGCCGGATAATTCCCAGTGACCGATGGTGGTATCTTTTCCTTTGGACGCCTCTGCCAGCCGTCCATAGCAAGCGGTGGGGGCAGCCTCTTTCGGCAGACACGCTACTCCATCAATATTTCCCAGACCCGCTTTGATCAGATTGGGAATATGAAGGCATCCGGTTGCGGCGCAGGAACGCAAGGTATTTACATCGCTATCTCCAAATTGTTCGCTGTCCGGCATTGCGCCAATGCCGAAGGAGTCCAGCACAATTAGAAATATCCGTTTCAAAACACAACCCTCCTCTTGCAAATAAATTGACAATTGATCATTGACAATGGACAATGAATGTGTCTGTCATCCTTGTACAAATAATTGTCAATTGTCCATTATCCATTGTCCATTGCGACAGCCACATCCAGTGCCACTTTCATCATTGTGGTAAAGGCAGTTTGCCGCTCCTGGGATGTGGTTTCTTCTCCGGTGAGGATATGGTCGGACACGGTGCAGATGCACAGGGCCCGTTTTCCATACCGGGCGGCATTCATATACAGCGCCGCCGCTTCCATTTCCAATGCCAGCACGCCCATCTTTTTCAGGGCGTACACACTGTCCAGCCCCTCCGGCACGCCTGCGTGATCTCCGTAGAACACATCGGAAGAATTGATATTGCCCACATGGTAAACGGCACCTGCATTCTTTGCCGCATCCACTGCCGCACTGAGCAGTTCATAAGATGCAATGGGGGCAAAAGTGCCGGGCAGGTGGAACTGGGATGCAAAATTGGAATCGGTGCAAGCGCCCTGGGCGATCACCAGATCGTATAAATGAATATGCTCCTGAATGGCACCGGCAGAGCCTACCCGGATGATATTTTCCACCCCGTAAGCATTATAAAGTTCGTGGGAATAGATGCCGATGGCAGGCATACCCATACCGGATGCCATCACAGACACCTTTACCCCCTGATAATAGCCGGTATAGCCCTGAACGCCCCGGACATTATTCACAAGCACCGGGTCCGTGAGGAAATTTTCCGCAATAAATCGGGAGCGCAAAGGATCGCCGGGCATTAAAACGGTCTTGCCGAAATCACCAGGCTTTGCGCTGATATGAGGGGTGGGTGTAGTTAACATAATACATTACTCCTTTTATAAATCTATTATCTCTTCTCTATTCAATATTCTCTATTATCTAAAAACAATCTGCATACATTAGATAATAGATAAGAGATAATAGAGAAGGTGTGCGGCGCACAATCGACCGTGTGTTAACAAATAGATTTGGCAATTTTTACAATTCTGGACGTACCCAGTCGGTCTGCCCCCAGGCGGATGAAGTCTTCTGCATCTGCAAGGCTGGCAATGCCGCCAGCGGCTTTGATCTTCACAATCTCCCCCACATTTGCGGCAAACAGTGCCACATCCTCTTTTGTTGCACCGCCGGTGGAAAAACCGGTGGAAGTTTTAATATAATCCGCGCCGGACCGGGTCACCACCCGACACATTTGGATTTTTTCTTCGGTGGTCAACTGGCAGGTTTCAATAATCACTTTCAGGATTTTTCCCTTGCAGGCTTCTTTCACCGCCCGGATCTCTTGCAGTACTTTTTCGTACTGACCGTCCTTGACCCAGCCCAGATTGATCACCATATCGATTTCATCTGCGCCCTTTTGGATCGCATCTTTTGCCATAAAGCACTTTGCCTCGGTGGTGTCGTAGCCGTTGGGGAAGCCAATAACCGTGCAAATTGCCAGTTTATTCCCTACATATTCCTTTGCTTGGTTTACATAACTTGCAGGAATACAAACCGATGCGGTTTTATATTGCATACCTTCATCGCAAAGGGCTTTGATCTGCGCCCAGGTGGCAGTGGTGCTCAGCAGGGTATGGTCGCATTTTCCCAGAATTTCAGACAGTTCCATTTTAACCTCCGTTTTTAACCGTAGGACGGGGGTTTACTCCCGCCGTTTCTCCAAGCACAATGATTGCGTGGATATGGGTTGGCATAATCACATATTTATCTATCTTTACATAGGGATATCGTTTTTCCAAAAGGAACATCTGCTCCTGGGCGATTTTTCCGGCTTCTGTCAATGTGACCTTTGCCTCGGCGGGAGCAAGCCCCCGCCCTACTTTATTTGATTTTTTTGCCGTTGAGGACGGCTTCTGCAAGCCGGTCTCCTTCGTAGCGCAATGTGAGCAAAAAGAAGGGGGCGTTTTGCCACATCAGGTCCAAAAAGATCTGATCGCCCTCCCATTTTGGCAGGCTGTCCAAAAAGTCCCGGTGGACCCACTGCAGGTCGCCCTCGTCACATTCTTTCAGTTGCCCCTGGAAGCCGTCGGCAGTGAACAGGTACATATACTCCCCCTCTGCCTGATCGGAAAGGAAGGTAACCACGCCCCGGCACTGCCAGTTTGTTAAGGTCAGCCCGGTTTCCTCTTTTGCCTCCCGGAGCAAACATTCATCCGGGGATTCCCCTTCTTCCAGTTTGCCGCCGATGCCGATCCATTTATCCTGATTGATATCGTTTTTCTTCTTGATCCGGTGGAGCATCAGCACATCCTCTCCCCGGAGAATATAACAAAGGGTGGTATGAATCATTGTTGCTCCTTATTTCACCAGTTTTATAGCGTGCTGCAAATTTTTTACTTCGATCCGGCTTTGACCCTCTGCCTTCTCTCCGTCCAGTGTCCAGGCCATCGTTTCCGGTGCAATCACTGTGACTTTTTCGGCACTGCGGAAGGTGATCATTTTGCAGTTATATTTCTTTTTCCGCAATGCCCGGATGCACTGGGTCAGTTCTCCCACAGAACGGGGGGCACGAATGAGCATCACTTCAAATCTTCCATCCGACATATCCACCTGTTTGGGATCCAGTTTCAAAACACCGCCCACACTGGTGGAATTGCAAATGGCGCCAAACAGGAAATCGTCTTCGATAATGGCATCGTCGATTTCCATCCGTACCCGGACTTTTTTGATCTTAGAAAGTTCTGTAACGCCTTTTAATAAATACGCGGTGTGTCCCAGGGCGTTTTTCACACTTTGGGAAGTGGCATAACTGGCGTGGGTAAAAGCACCGAAGGATGCCACATAGGTAAAATACCGGTCAGCAAATTTGCCCACATCCACAGCCATTGCACTGCCGTTTACGATCTGCTTTGCCGCCTTGATCGGTTTTTTATTCAGACCCAGTGTCTTTGCAAAATCGTTGGTAGAGCCCGCAGGAATATAGCCAACCGGCGTATTGCATCCGCTTTTCATCAATCCGGAAACGGTTTCGTTAAATGTTCCGTCGCCGCCGCAGCAGACCACCAGATCCATTTCGGATGCCCGGTTTTCCACCGCCTTTTCCCCATCGCCCTGACAGGCAGTCATATATACTTCCACCTGATAATCTGCCTGGTTAAACACAGAAATAATTTCTGCCAGATGCTTTTTGCCCTTCCGCTTGCCTGCGTTGGGGTTGATCACAAGGAGCATTTTTTTCATATTTTTCGCCCCGCCTTCTCATTTGTGATTTTATTATAGCACTACACAAAGAGAAAGCGCAAGGAAAAACTGCAAAAAAACCGGGGGACGGTTTTCCGTCCCCCTTTCGGTTATTCAGATTTTTCCAACTGCAATCAGCACCTGCAAAACCACAAATGCCACATAGATTGCCAACAGAGCAAGACCCTGGCTGCGGAAAAGTTTCTTTTTGAACACGGCAGGCAGTGTCATCAGCGCCATAACGCCAATCATTACCGGGATTTCCATCACCAAAGATGCGTTCCGGCCGAAGATCACGCTTCCATCGGGAACGCTGAAGGGGGAGAGGGTAACTGCCACACCGGACACCAAAACCAGATTGAAAATGTTTGCGCCGATGATGTTGCCCAAAGACAACGCGCCGTGACCCTTAGCCAGTGCGGTAATGGCGGTAACCAGTTCCGGCAGACTGGTGCAAAGCGCAACCACAGTAACACCCACAACTTCGGTGGGAATTTTCAGATAATCCTCAGCCAGGGTAACTGCAGAGCCTTCCAGCAGTTCTGCGCCCACAGCAATCAGGGCTGCGCTGACGACCAGCACAAGGACATCCTTAATGAAACTGCCCTGCTTCTCGTCCGCTTCTTCCTCCTGGTGTTCCTCAGCAGCAACGGGGTTCTTGAAGCCCTGACGGATGGTCAGCGTCATATAAACAGCAAAGACCAGCAGCATCACAATGCCCAGCCAGCGATCAAAAGAGCCGAAGATGTATGCTGCCACCAAATAGATAGCGGCAGAAATAAAGAAGAAAATAACCGGCATTACGATTGTCTTCCGGTTAACCGGTGCGGGACGGATGGCAATGGTCAGCGCAGCGATCAGGGCAGTGTTGCAGATGATAGAGCCGATGGCGTTACCATAGGCAACGGCACCGTTGCCGCCCACGGCAGCAGTTGCGGAAACCATAACTTCCGGCAGCGTGGTGCCAATGGAAACCACGGTTGCGCCGATGATCAGTTCCGGCACGTGGAAACGCTTTGCCACACTGACTGCGCTGTCCACAAACCAGTCGCCGCCTTTGATCAGCAGGATCACACCCATTGCAAACATCAGCAATGTGATCCACAGGTTTTCCAGCAGGATATCAAAAAGACCCTCCTGGAACAAATTCAACAAACTTTTTAACATACAGACACTCCTTTTTCTTTTTCCGGTCACCGCCGGTAAAAATAAAAATCCGCACAGCACACGGCTACGCGGAACCACACCGGGGAGTTCATACATAGCCACTTATGTATGAGTCTCGCGATTGAAAGCAAGCCAGACCATCAGGTCGAGAATGTTGACTCGCTACGCATTTTTGCGCTCGCTACTCCCTCACAGGATTATTTTAACAGAAAAATACTACCATATCCACAGAAAAAAGTCAATAAGTCTGCACAATTTCTCTTATGTTTTTATCCTTTTGAATGAAAAAAAGCGCCACTACTTGCCTTTTTTCTTTGTTGTGTTATAATGCAAATATCACTACTCCAATGGAGGTAATTATTATGAAAAAGAAACCGGTTCTGGTTGTTATGGCAGCAGGTATGGGCAGCCGTTACGGCGGTCTGAAGCAGATCGACCCTGTGGGCAGTTGTGGCGAAGCCATTTTGGACTTCTCCCTGTTTGATGCCCATGAGGCAGGCTTTGAAACAGCCGTTATTATTATTAAAGAAGCCATCCGCAAGGACTTTATGGAAACTGTGGGCAAGCGCCTGGAGAAATGTCCTATGGAGATCCGTTACGCCTACCAGGAACTGACCAAAATTCCCGAAGGCTTTACCATCCCTGCAGACCGCACCAAGCCCTGGGGCACCAGCCACGCAGTCCTTTGTGCAAAGGATGCCATCGACGGCGCACCCTTTGCGGTTTTGAACGCAGACGACTACTACGGCAAGTCTGCTTTTAAGGTGATTTACGACTTTTTGAGCAACGCCGAAGCCGGCGAAATTTCCCCCTACTGTATGGTCGGCTACCAACTGGGCAACACCGTCACCGAGCACGGCAGTGTGGCAAGAGGCATTTGCTCCACCGATGAAAACGGCTACCTGACCGCTGTGGTGGAACGCACCAAGATCGAAAAGTACGAAGGCGGCATCCACTTTACCGAGGACGACGGTGCAACCTGGACCGATGTTCCTGCGGATACCCCGGTTTCTATGAATATGTGGGGCTTTACCCCGGACTTTTTGGATGCCCTTCAGGCAGGTCTGCCGGAATTTTTGAATGAGAAAGTGCCCACCAATCCCCAGAAGGCAGAATATCTGCTGCCCACCACCGTTTCCGGTATGCTCGCTTCCGGCAAGGCAACGGTAAAGGTGCTCCGTTCTGCAGATAAGTGGTACGGCGTGACCTATGCCGCGGACAAGCCCCAGGTGGTTGCCGCTCTGAAAGCACTGACCGACGCAGGTAAGTACCCTGCAACCGGCCTGTGGAACTAAATAAAAAGGACTGCGTCAGCAGTCCTTTTTTCACGGATGAAAACGGTCCACTGTCAACTCTTTTGCACCTTTTTTATCCTGGGGAATATCTTGGAATGAGCGGCTCAGCCGCTGAAAATTTCCTGGAGGTAATTGATTATGTGCAACAATAACGGTTTCTGTGGTGGTAACATTTGCTGGATCATCGTTCTGATCCTCCTGCTGTGCAACTGCGGCGGCGGTTCTTTCCTGGGCAGTGGCAATAGCTGCGGCTGTGACAACAACTGCGGTTGCTGCTAACGTACAAAAAGGGGCGGCTTTTGCCGCCCCTTTCAATGCATAATGCAAAGTGCAGAATGCAAAATGAATGTGTCCGCTTGACGAAATTGAAAATTGAAAGTTGAAAATTTCGGTATTTCCTTCGGAAATGATTTTAGTATTACTATTTCGCGGGAAATTACGGTCAAAAAGACAAACCCTTATCGCGTCATCCTGAGCGACTGAAAGGAGTCGAGGGATCTACGCACTTTCATTACCTATAAGCTGTAATCGGTGCCAAGATCCTTCCACTCGCTGCGCTCGGTCAGGATGACGCATTTTAGATAAATGCACGCAACCATCATACCTGTTCTATCATTTTCAATTTTCCTTTTTCAATTTTCAATTACAAAACCCCGGCGGGGATTTTGGTTTGCCATGTGAGGGTTTTGGGGTAGAAGAACCGGAGTTTCTCCGGGGCAATGGAAAATTCCACTTGCTGATATGTACGCAGTTCTCCGTCCAGATTTACCGGTGTTATTTTGTCACAAGTGATTTTAATGCGGTCTGTCCGGTAATGGTGGATCAGGTTCGGTAACTGCTTATATTTTCCCGCCTTATATTTGCCTACCACCTGCGCCACCTTCAGCCGGGATACCTTTTCCACAACCAGCACATCCATCAGGCCGTCTGCCGGATCTGCATCGGGCACAGGATTAAATCCGCCGCCGTAAAATCTGCCGTTGCAGGCGCAGACCAGTGTCTTTTTTCCGTCCAAAGTTTCTCCGTTGATCTCAATGACATAATGCTCTGCAATGCCCTTAATCACATTGATCACCGTAGAGGCGGCATAGGCACGGAAACCCTGCAGCAGCGGCAGACGCTTATAGCGGGAAACATCCGTTCCGATCCGGGCATCCAGGCCTACGGAGCAAATATTGATGCTGTAATCATCATTGCAGCGGATCAGGTCAAAGGTATCTTCCTTTGCATCGAGAAGTTGCTCCAGATCGGAAAACGCCTCCGGCTTATCGAACATCCGGATAAAATCGTTACCGCTGCCCCCGGCAAAGGCGGTCACCGCCGCATTGGGGTATCCTGCCGCGCCGGATGCCACTTCGTTGAGCGTTCCGTCGCCGCCACAGGCATAGATCCGGTATTCTTCCCCCGTTTGGGCGGCTTCTTTTGCCAGATGGCGGCAATGTCCCGGTTCTTGGGAAATGGCGATCCGATAATCCATGCCTCTGGCTTTGCAGACTTCTTCGATTTTCTTTGTGTATTCTTCTGTCCGGTTGCGGCTGCCCGCTGCAGGATTGATGATAAAAAGATGTTTCATTTACTTTCTCTTTCTACTGTTATCAGTAAACATATAATAATCGCATTTGATTTTGCCGTTGTAGAACTTCCGCTTTTTGTCTGCCCGGCGGCCGAAATAATGCTCAAATTCCGGCTCGGATGTGATCACAAATTTTTTCCAGTCATTGGCAAATTTCAGGTGGCGACCCAGCGCGCTATACAGCCTTTGGGCGCTTTGCTGTTCCATCATTCGCTCTCCGTAGGGGGGATTGCACACGATGATGCCGCTTTCAGCCGGCAAGCTCATTTTGGTAGCATCCCCGTCCCGGAAGTCCACACAGTCTGCCACCCCGGCTTTTCGGGCATTGGCAAAGGAAAGAGAAACGCAGGCCGGATCACTGTCTGAGCCCATAATCCGGTATGTTCCGTTAAATTCCCTGTCTTTTGCCTCTTCTTTTACCTGTTTCCAAACCTCTTTCGGCATCCAGGGAAATTCCTCAGCGGCAAAATGCCGGTTTAAGCCCGGCGCCCGGTTTTTGGCAATCAGCGCCGCCTCGATGGGGATGGTGCCGGAGCCACAGAAGGGATCCCAGAAATATTCTCTGCCCCGGTAGCGGGTCAACTGGATCATTCCAGCCGCCAGGGTTTCGTGCAAGGGTGCATCGTTGCCCACTGCCCGGTAGCCCCGCTTGTGCAGACCTTGTCCGGAAGTATCCAAAGACAAGGTAACCTTATCGTTTAGAATGGTGAAATGCATCTGGAATTTTACGCCGTTTTCCGGCAGCCAGGAAATGCCGTATTTTTCGCCCAGCCGCCGGGAGGCGGCTTTTTTGATGATCGCCTGACAGTCGGAAGTACTCATTAGTTGACTGTTTAAGCAGTGACCTTTCACAGGAAACTGACCGTCTGCAGGGATAAACTGCTCCAGCGGGGTGTGATAGACGCCCTGGAACAGTTCTTCAAAGGACTTTGCTTCAAACTGCGCCAGCACAATCATAATCCGTTCCCCGGTACGCAGGCACACATTTGCCTTTGCCAGAGCGGTTTCATCACCGGTAAAGAGGACCCGGCGGTCCTCCACATACACAGTTTCCATCCCCAGCCGGCGCAATTCCTCACCGGCAATGCCCTCCAAACCAAACAGGCACGGGGCAATCAAATTGAATTCCATAGATTCTCCTTTTTATAAATTGACAATTAAAATCAGGGAATGATCTTACTTTTCTTCAAATACCTTTCTTCCTCAGAAAATACACAGCCGCAGTATTTTTGCATATAAAAGCCCAGTTCTCTGGCTTTTTCCTGTCCTGCCTTAAAATAGGGGCGAAAATCCCGATAGAGAAATTCCACGCCGTATTGCGCCGCGGCTCTTTCGGCAGTTTCTTTCATCCGTTCGTGATTTTGATAGGGACTGATGAACAGACTGGATGTAAAACTGTCAAAGCCCCCCTCTTTTGCCTGACGGGCGGTTTCAAACAGGCGCATTTGGTAGCATTTTACACACCGGTTTTCAATGTCCTCTGCCACTTCCCGGATAAAGGGACGCAAAGCATAGTCATTGCACTCGATCAGGGGCAGATCGATGCTCTGGGCATACTGGCGCAGACAGTTACGGCGAAAGCGGTATTCTGTAAAGGGGTGGATATTGGGGTTATACCAAAAGCCGGTTACCTGAAACTTATCCCCCCGGAGCACCTCAATGCACGCATTGGCACAGGGGGCACAGCAAATATGCAAAAGGGTCTTCATAAATTCTCCTCAAAAATTTTTTGTTATTATACCATTAAAAAAGTTTCATTGCAACCAATTGCTTTTTTCTTTTAATTTTGCGCGGAGGGTATGCTATACTGCAGGCAAACAAAAGCCTTCCTTCCGGAAGGCATTATCAAACAGGAATTTTCTTGACTATACGGTTCCTCTTGGATATGATTAGAAAAAAGGGGGGACAGGCTGTGGAAGATTTGCTGTTTATGGATGCGGCGCTGGCGCTGGCACAGGAAGCGGGCGCAGATGGAGAAGTGCCGGTGGGCTGTGTGATCGTGCGAAACGGACAAATTGTGGGGCGGGGCAGAAACCGCCGGGAAACCGGGAAAACCGCCCTGGGACACGCAGAAATAGAAGCCATTTCCGATGCCTGCAAAAATTTAGGGGGATGGCGGCTTTGGGACTGCACCTTGTATGTGACTTTAGAGCCTTGCCCAATGTGCGCCGGTGCGATCATCAATGCAAGGATCCCCAAAGTGGTCTTTGGGGCGCAGGATGCAAAATGCGGCGCTTGCGGTTCGGTCTGCGATTTATTTTCAATGGAATTTAACCACCACCCTCAGGTGGTGGCAGGTGTCCGGGAGGAAGAAAGCCGCGCACTTTTGAAGGAATTTTTCGAAAAACTCCGGCTGGAACTTCGCTCCCGCCCCAAGTGGAAAAAACCAAATTAAATACCGTAGACAGAGAAAGGGTGTGCCAAAGGGCACGCCCTTTCTGCTGTCTTAATGGACTATTCCATTGGGCAAATACATTTATTTTGCATTTAACAAAGGAGGGCTTATATGGATACAGACCGGAGGGTCTTGCAAGTTGGCGCGGCGGTGATTCTGTGCGCCCTGTTTTTCCGGCTCCTTAGCGGCGGTGTTATGGAAACCAAAGACTATTCTCTTGTGAAGCAGACTGCCGCCAGGGTCATCTTGTTTCTGGAGACCGGACGGATCGCCAAAAGCGCCCCTGCACCGGAAGAAAACGAAAACCCTTCCCCAATGGCGCAAACCCTGCCAGAAGCGGAAAAACCTGCCGAAACTCCTACTCCTGTGCAGTTTTCTCCAGAAGATGCGGCGCGGGTTTCTGTTCGCAATTCTTCCGGTTATGCCATCGATACCGCCGGAGCGCTCCTGACGCCCCTTTCCTGGGATCTGACCGGGGAAGAACCCACCGTACTGATTATCCATACCCACGCCACAGAAAGTTATGTAAACACAGAAGGGTATGCAGAATCCTCTCTTTACCGCACATTGGACGAGCATTACAATATGGTATCGGTGGGAGACCGTCTGGCGGAAGGTTTGGCCCAAAAGGGGATCACCGTTCTTCACGACCGTACGCTTCACGACCACCCTTCCTATAACGGCTCTTATAACCTGGCAAGAGAAACGGTTTTGGGGTATCTTGCCCAGTATCCTTCCATCCGGCTGGTGCTGGATCTGCACCGGGATGCGGTTACGGATGCATCCGGCAATCAGGTGGGGCACAGCCTGTCCACGGATGCCGGTTCTGCGGCAAAAATGATGGTGGTGCTGGGCAGTCACACCGATAGTCTTCCCCATCCCAACTGGCAGGAAAATTTCCTTGTGGGGGTAAAACTCCACGCCCAACTGGAAAAAAATCAGCCGGGGATCTGCCGTCCCCTGAGCCTGCGTTCTTCCCGGTATAATCAGGATCTGATGCCCGGAATGGTGCTTGTGGAAATGGGTGCAGCGGGAAATACCCGGCAGGAGGCCCTCCTGTCGGCCGAGATCCTTGCACAGGCAATTTCCGACCTTGCTTACGGAACGAAGTAATGGGAAACGGATAGCATAGGGGCGACCACAGGTTACCAGCAGGAGATTGCCACAGCCCTTCGGGCTTCGCAATGACATAGGGTACTATGGTTTTTATCGGTTATCGTACCTTTGCGGTAATTGTCAATTGTCAACTGATAAGCCTCTCCCCGATGCCTAATATGAGGAAAAAAACCAAAATCCCCACGCCTAACCAAAAGCGCTTACCCATATTAGCCTTCCCTCCGGTAAAACAGGATATGATCCCCGCCGTCCACTGTCAGCAGCCAGGTATCTTCCATCCGGGCATTTTTCTCCTGCAGAACTTTTTTCACCCAGGCTTCATCCTTGCCCGCAACGGTCATATTTTCTTTCAGCAACTTTCCATCGGAAATAATGGTAACGGGAAAATACTGGCGTTTTGTCTGGACACCCGCCTCTTTGGCGCTGGCAGGACGGTCTTTGGGGAAGGGGAACACCGACAGATTTCCGTTGGTTTCCAAAATGGCATACTGGACACTTTTTAAGTCCAGCACATCTTTTTCCCTTAAATGGCCGGTCAGTTCGTCCAGGGTCACCCGGGTTTTTCGCAGATTCCCCTGAATGATCTTGCCGTTTTCGATCAGGATCACCGGCTTGCCGCACAGGAGCTTCCGGATCTTTATGCTCCGCATAGAAAGCCCAGCCAGCACCAGCTCCAGCCCCAGCACCGTAAAAATCGGTATAAGTCCTGCGTACAGCGGCAGGGACACATCCTCCATCAGGATGGAGGCAAGGTTCGCCACAAACATGGTCACCACAAATTCTGACGGCTCCATCTGTCCGATCTGCCGTTTGCCCATCAGCCGGACTACCAGAATAAGTATTAAATATATAAACACTGTGCGCCAGTAGGAGGTAAACATATTTTTGCTCCTTTGTGTTTTATAAAATGTTTCATTGCGGACGGATTATAATGCTCAGGCTAGGTTTCCCCAGAGATGGAAAACTATTCTTGACAGACCGTTTTCTCTGTGGCATACTGATTTATGACAACATTTTGAAAACATTTCAGGAGGAACGGCAATGAAACTGGAGCGAAGAAGTCAGATTGCGGAACTGATCAACCGGCAAAAAACCGTAAGCAATGCAGATCTGATGGAGCGTTTTGAAATTTCCATTGAAACGGTGCGCCGGGATCTGGATGCTCTGGAAAAGCAAGGCGTTCTTCGGAAAGTTTACGGCGGTGCGGTTGCCAATGTATCCCTGGGCTCTGAGCCGGAGTATGCCACCCGTTCCAAAACCAACTTCCAGGAGAAAAACGCCATTGCAAAGGAAGCGGTCAAGCAGATCTGCCCGGGAGATACGGTGTTTTTGGGGGTCGGCACAACCGTGCAGGCAATGGTGCAGTATATGAAAAACATCGGCCCACTGACGGTTTTTACCAACGCCCTGCGGACGGCGGTGGAACTGAGCGAAATTCCCGATTGTACCGTTATTTTGCCCGGCGGCTGACCGATTTGATCGGCTCTTTGTGCGACCTGACCTCCGGTTCCGGCGATAAGGGCACACCCTTCGTGTATATCTCCGGTTATTTTGATAATTTCACAGCAGAATGATTGGAACGGGGTGACCGGTGCGGTCACCCCTATTTATAATCATTTCCCCAGAAAAGCCCTGAATTTATAAATTTTTCTTGACATTTGGGGGCGTGTCCTATATAATACACTAGCCTGCGTATGCGGGCATATCCTTGCTCCCTCAGCGAGGGGGCCAAAAGTCCAAAACGAGGTGCAAACATTATGGCTAAGATCACCGGAAAGTACGAGGTGCTCTACATCATCGACCCCGCTCAGGGCGAAGAGGGCATCAACGCACTTGTGGAAAAGTTCAAGGCAATGGTGGAAGCGGAGGGTACTCTGGCTAACATCGATCTGTGGGGCAACCGTCGTCTGGCATACCCCATCAACGACTTGACCGAGGGCTACTATGTTCTGATGAATATGGAAACCAAGCCCGAGTTCCCTGCAGAGCTGGAGCGTGTGATGAAGATCACCGAAGGCGTCCTGCGCTGCCTGACCACCGCTGTGGAAGCTTAAGGAGGAAACCGACTTATGCTTAACCACATTGTGATTATGGGTCGTCTGACCCGTGACCCCGAGCTGCGCCGCACGGGCAGTGGGGTTGCCGTTGCTTCTTTCTCTCTTGCTGTGGATCGTGACTTTGGCAAGAACGAAGCCGGCGAAAAGGAAACGGATTTCATCGACTGTGTTGCCTGGCGGCAGACCGGCGAATTTGTGTCCAAGTACTTCACCAAGGGGCGTATGGCAGTGGTGAGCGGACGGCTGCAGATCCGCAGCTGGACCGACAAGGACGGCAACAAGCGCCGCACTGCTGAAGTGGTAGCAGACAATGTCTACTTTGGCGACAGCAAGCGCGATGGTGACAGTGCCGGTTCTGCTTACGCAGCGCCTGCAGCCCCCGCATTCGGTGGCTACTCTGCCCCCACGCCCGCTCCCGCATCCGATTTCGCGATGCTGGATGACGATGACGCCCAGCTTCCTTTCTAATTTGAACTTTTCTACTTTAACAGGAGGTAAATGTTATGGCTAACGAACAGCGTGTTCGTCCCCGCAAGCGCAAGAAGGTATGCGCTTTCTGCGTGGACAAGGTTACCGCTATCGATTATAAGGACACTGCAAAGCTTCGCCGTTTCCTGTCCGAGCGTGGCAAGATCCTGCCCCGCCGTACAACCGGCACTTGTGCAGCCCACCAGAGAGACCTGACCACCGCGATCAAGCGCGCCCGTCAGATTGCTCTGCTGCCCTATGTGGCTGAATAATTGATCTCAATAAAAAGCGTGTTGCCCAAACGGCAACACGCTTTTTTCAGAGTGTCAAAGAAGTCCCAAACCGTCAAAATACGATTATGGAAAATTGAACAAGGAGATTCCTAAGGGGGAAGCGGAAG
>JAZNDD010000164.1:0-5600 GCA_045587865.1 Faecousia sp. | reverse complement strand
GGAAATCCGCCCATCGAGGTCGGATTTCCTGATGGGACGCCGAGGGCGGCGTCCCCTACGAATCTATTCGTCAAACAGAAATTTGACGGTTTTGCAAAAAAGGAGGTTTCACAAATTGTGAAACCGTCCTTTGACTTTGTGTGGTAAATGTCAGATCAGTTCTGCTCCAATGCCAGGGTGATGGTAGTCTGGTCGCAGACTTCTGCGGGGCCCCAGTACTGGATGGCGCCGGGGTAAACATAGCAGGTTTCCACAGCCCACTTTTCCCGGTTTGCCTCAAAGAACTTAAAGGGCTTGCCCTCCAGTTCCACCAGTGCCTTGCGGATCACCGGCTTGTCAGCACCGTGACGGCGCTCAATATTCATCATCTTGGTGATGGGCATACCACCGGCAACCCACTGATCAGCAGGCTTGGACAAATTGGAGATTTTGGACAGATATCCGGTGTAGCCGTATTGAATCAGAATGAAGGCGTTGTAGCCCAGGCTGTAGCAGTAGTCTGCGTCAAAATTGGAGGGGAATGCACAGCGGCCTTCGTAGCCCAGGAAGTGGTGCAGGGGGGAGAACTTGCCGTTATAAGTGCCTGCCAAAGCCCGCTTTGCGAGGTTTTCTTTTACCAGTTCAGACAGCAATTTCTCAGACTCGATCAGAGATACCTGCACATTGCCATGGGGATCCCGCTCCAGGAACAACTGCTGCTGGATGGCGTGGGGCAGCAGGGCAAAGACAGCCATAGACTCTTTTGTCAGACCTTTTTCAATAAAGGCGTACTTCTCTTCCCAGGTGGGGAGCGCATTAAAGGCATCTGCCTTTGCACCGGCCAGCAATTCGTTGATCTGGCTGATCAAGTCGGAGAATTCAGGAATGAATTCCACAATGCCTTCAGGAATAAGGGCAACGCCGAAGTTCCAGCCCTTGGCTGCACGGGCGGCAACAGAGTCAGCAATGTAGTCAGACAGTTGTGCCAAAGACATCTTCTTGGCAGCCACTTCTTCACCGATCAGGCAGATGTTGGGCTGAGTCTGCAGGGCAGTTTCCAGTGCCACATGAGAGGCAGAACGGCCCATTACTTTTACAAAATGCCAGTATTTCTTGGCAGAATTGGCATCCCGCTGAATATTGCCAACGATCTCTGCATAGGTCTTGGTGGCAGTGTCGAAGCCGAAGGAACATTCAATATCTTCGTTTTTCAGGTCGCCGTCAATGGTTTTGGGGCAGCCGATCACCTGTATACCGGCATTCTTTGCGGCAAAGTACTCTGCAAGGATGGCGGCATTTGTGTTGGAGTCGTCCCCGCCGATAATGACCAGGGCATTGATGCCGTGCTTTTTGCAGGTCTGCTGTACAATGGCAAACTGCTCCTGGGTCTCCAGTTTGGTTCTACCGGAGCCGATAATATCAAAGCCACCGGTGTTGCGATAGGCGTTAATATATTCGTCGTCAAAGATCAGGTAATCGTCATCGATCAGACCACTGGGACCACCCTTAAAACCGTAAAGCACATTGTCTTTGTTGGTGGCTTTCAGGGCATCGTACAGACCGCAGATCACATTGTGACCGCCGGGAGCCTGACCGCCGGACAGGATCACGCCCACCACCTGCTTCTTTGCCGGGCTGGTGTTGGTGCCGTTGCAGAAGATGATCTCATTTTTGCCGTAGGTATTGGGGAACAGTGCCTGGATCTTTTCAGGATCGGCAACACTCTGGGTAGCACTGCCGTTTTTTACGCAGATCTCAGAAACACCGTTTCTGAGCATAGCCGGCAGTTTGGGGGCATACTGGTATCTGGCAATCTGAAGGGGGGAAAGATTCATACGATAAATACTCCTTAGATTATAAAATTTCAAAAACAAATACAATATACATTATATTTTATTTTTTTGCAAAGGTAAATTGTTATTTTCCATATATTTTTTTCAGGAGAGCGTGTTATATTTGGCGCACCCAGCAAAAGGATATTTCAAAAAGCATATTGAAAATTGGGAATTTAATGGTATAATAAAATATGGAAATATTGGCGGATATCCGCTTTAGTAAGAAAGGAACGAGAAAAAATGGCACTTGTAACAACAACCGAAATGTTTAAGAAGGCTTATGACGGCGGCTACGCCATCGGTGCTTTCAATGTGAACAATATGGAGATCGTTCAGGGCATCACTGAGGCTTGCCGCGAGGAGAAGTCTCCCGTGATCCTGCAGGTTTCCAAGGGCGCACGGGCTTATGCAAACCATACTTATCTGGTTAAGTTGGTGGAAGCTGCAGTGCTGGAATGCCCCGATATTCCTGTGGCTCTGCACCTGGACCACGGCGACAGTTTTGAGACCTGTAAGTCCTGCATCGATGGCGGCTTTACTTCCGTTATGATTGATGCTTCCTCCAAGTCCTTCGAGGAGAATATCGAGATCACCCGCAAGGTGGTTGAGTACGCACACGATCACGGTGTTGTGGTTGAGGCTGAACTGGGTAGCCTGGCTGGCATCGAGGACGAAGTGAATGTTTCTGCTGAGGCTGCTTCCTACACTCGTCCGGAAGAGGTTGAGGAATTTGTGAGCCGCACCGGCTGTGACTCTCTGGCAATCGCCATCGGCACCAGCCACGGCGCATACAAGTTTACTCCCGAGCAGTGCACCGTTAACGAGCAGGGCATCCTGGTTCCTCCCGCACTGCGCTTCGACGTTCTGGAAGAGGTCACTCGCCGTCTGCCCGGTTTCCCCATTGTTCTGCACGGTTCTTCTTCCGTTCCCCAGGACTATGTGAAGATGGTCAATGCCAACGGCGGCAAGATGCCCAACGCCATCGGCGTGCCCGAGGAGCAACTGCGTAAGGCAGCAAGCCTGTCTGTTTGTAAGATCAACATCGACTCCGACCTGCGTCTGGCTATGACCGGCACCATCCGTCAGTTCTTCAACGACCAGCCGTCTAAGTTTGACCCCCGTGAGTACCTGAAGCCCGCCCGTGCCAACATCAAGGAACTGGTTCGCCACAAGTTGGTGAATGTTCTGGGCTGTGCAGGCAAGGCCTAATTGCTAATTAAAAAAGAGGCATCTTTGGATGCCGCTTTTTAAGTGCAAAATGCAATGTAGGGGCGGCAATCTGCCGCCCGCTTTATAATGCAAAGTGCAAAATGATTATCCGCTTGCGCGCCCACCTTGCCTCCCTCTTTGAGGGAGGGGGACCGCGTTAGCGGTGGAGGGAGTGTCCTATCTTAAAAGTACACTCCCCCTGCCCAGTGTGCGCACTGGGCATCCCCCTCAGAGAGGGGGACGAGATGTGGAAAACTGCTGCGAATATAAAATTTAAGGAGGATAAGCATAAATATGTTTGACTTGACCGGAAAGGTTGCACTGGTGACCGGTGGTGCCCACTCCATTGGATTTGCCCTGGGTGTGGGTCTGGCAAAGGCAGGCGCAACGGTTTGTTTTAACAGTTCCAATACAGATAGTATGGAAAAAGGCTTGGAATCCTACCGCCAGGCGGGTGTCAATGCCCATGGATATGTTGTGGATGTGACCGACGAAAAAGCAGTGCAGAATATGATTGCCAAGATCCGTCAAGAAGTAGGCACAGTAGATATTCTTGTGAACAATGCAGGCATTATCAAGCGGATTCCTATGACTGAAATGTCTGTTGCGGATTTTTCCAGGGTGATCGATGTGGATTTGATCGGGCCGTTTATCTGCGCCAAGGCAGTTCTTCCGGATATGATCGCAAAAGGTCATGGAAAGATCATCAATGTGTGTTCGATGATGAGCGAACTGGGTAGAGAAACGGTTTCTGCTTACGCGGCGGCAAAGGGTGGACTGAAAATGCTCACCCGGAATATTTGCGCAGAGTTCGGCGGGGCAAATATCCAGTGTAACGGCATCGGTCCTGGCTATATTGCCACAAAGCAGACCGCACCCTTGCGCCAAATGCAACCGGACGGCAGCCGCCATCCCTTCGACCAGTTCATCGTTTCCAAAACCCCGGCAGGTCGCTGGGGCACAGAGGAAGATCTGGTAGGACCAGCGGTATTTTTGGCAAGCGACGCATCCAATTTTGTTAACGGGCACATTCTTTATGTGGACGGCGGCATCCTGGCCTATATCGGCAAACAGCCATAAAATATAACAGACTTACGGCGGGAGTAAACCCCCGCCCTACGAACAGCAATCAGTAGGGCGGGGGCTTGCTCCCGCCGTTAATTTTCTATTGAATAGTATTTTTAAATTACTTCTGGACAGAAACAAAGCGCACCACATCATTGGGTGTACAATTGAGGATCGTGCAGATTTTCTCTAAAGTCAGCAAAGTGATATTATTTCCCTTTTTGAGAGTATCCAGCGTCTTATTGTCAATTCCGGCTTTTAAGAGACTGTACTGGGATACCTTTTTTCTTTTCATTGTTTCCCATAAGGGAGTATAATCCAACACAGCCTTCACCGCCTTTTTGCATATGTTAACCATATTATATGCAAAAAGGTTAAAAATCAGTATTGTGGAGATAGTCACAATATGATATAGTATATTAAAGATAAGCAGCGAGCCAATGTTTGCGGTATATTTCTGTTTAACTGTGCCTTCCGGAGGGTTTTACATTCTCATCCGGAGGGATATTGCCCTCGATCTTTCCATATTTCTTTTCAAATGCTTCTATATTTTCGCGAATCAACACCAGAACATGACTGTTGACACTTCGCCCTTCAAAATCCGCAACATAGCCGATTTTTTCCAGCATTTCCTCTTCAATTCGGATAGACACACTTTTTACAGCCATATTATCACTCTGTAGATATATTATGTGCCTATTTTATAGCCAATTTGCAACATTGTGTCGAAACTGGATATATGATGTATCTATAATATTTCAGGAGGTATGGTAATGGATAAGTTTGATCTATCAGAGAAGGAAGACGATCGACTGCACGATGTTGCTATATACCGAAATGGGCGAACCCTTTATGAATGTCTGGTTGAAATGCCGTTGGAGGAATTGCAGGCTTATCCCCGGAAGGGATACCGCTGGTGGATGGGAAGAAAAGCAAAGTCTCCACAGGCCCTTGCCTTGCGGGATTATGTGTTGCATTGGCGTTTGATTGCCTTGGATTTTCGGGAAAAATATTCCCGGGAATATTTGCAGTCCCTTTCTTGTGAAGAATTATGGACATTTGTAAATACCCATATTCAAAAGACGCCCCAGTGGGCATACGAAGGCCCGGTCAGGGATGTGATGAAGATCCTTTTTCAACAGGGCAAACCGTTCTTTTGAGGTGTAGGGATGACCCTTGTTTATTATCTATTCTTTATTATCTTTTATCTATTATCTAAAGGAACGGTAGGACGGGAGTTGTTCTTTAGATAATAAAGAATAGAGAATAGATAATAGATAATAAAGGGGCTGTAAAGAAACGCATATTCTTCCAGAATAGATGAAAACAATTTTGGGAGGTAGCTCAGGTCTTGAGCTACCTCCCGTTTTATCAAATTCCTGTTTGACGCACAGTATGGTATACGCACAATCCCTTGGCCCCCTCCCTGAGGGGGCTGTCACCGCAGGTGACTGGGGGAGTGTACTTCTTAAGATAGGACAACCCCTCCGCCCAGTGTGCGCACTGGGCACC
>JAZNDD010000163.1:0-5429 GCA_045587865.1 Faecousia sp. | reverse complement strand
TACGCCGAAGGTGTACTCACCTAAGTAGAAAGTGCCGTCTTTATCCACCTGTGCATTGGACACCAGCAGGTTTTCCTTGGTCATCAATTCCTTAATGCCATCTGCATCCAGAACCAGAGTGTTCTTCAAGGGGGCGATGTAAACATTCATACAGACCATACTTGCGCCGTCAGTAATCAGCCGCACATCGTAGGTCTCAGTGCCGGGGTTCTTCATACGGAATGCGAAAAAGCTGTCATCCATAGAGTTATAGTTGCTGGTCTTGGTACGGATACGGTAAGCATTTTCACGGAAGGTCATATCGGTCATACCGGCACCGTTGCCCTCGTAGACCCAGTGGAGTTTCCCTTCCGCATACCACTGTGCGACCTGTGCCTTGGCGCTGATGCCGCCGGATTCCAGACGATTGCTAATGCGCTTCGTCAGGAAGCGCTCGTCAATTGCGCCCAGGTCGAAGTCCAGGACCATCTTGTCGGTGGCAGGCTTTGCCTGCTTTTCCGCCCAGGGCTCCAGCTGGAAGCGGCTTAAGGACCAATATGCCTTATCCGGATTGGAAACCTTTTTGTGCTCCACGATCAGGATGTAGTCCTTATTTTCCATTTGGACTTTTTCCTGCACCGCAACCGCTTTTGCGCTGGAAACATCGGCAATCAGCAGGTTTTCTTCGGTCATTGCTTTTGCAATATCCATACCCTCGGTGTATTTTACCAGGTAAAGATTTGCTGTATTGGTGCCGGTGCCGGTCAGTTTCAGGTTATACTCCCCTGCTGTAGGCACAGACAGACGGAATGCTGCCCAGTCGCCAACAGCACCGTAGATACGCATACCTTCATTCTTACGGAGCACAAAATTACTCAAATCCTTGCCGTCCTGGAAGGAATAATCCTCCAGCACCCAGTCAACATATCCCTGGGTGTACAAGCTTTCCATATAAGCTCCGGTGGAGATCTGCTTGCCGCTTGCATCCAGAATCACATTTCCGGACTTGTTCTTGGCACTGTTTGTATAAGTAGCCAAATGCAAGCCGCCGCAAATGGTGGGATAGTTGGTAACTACATCAAAGGTGAAGTCGCCGTCCTTATCCGGCTCCAGAGGAACTTCCGGCTCTTCCTCGGGCAGATCCGGAACCGTAGGCTCATCGGCTGTTTCGGAAGGTGTCAGGGTCAGGGTGTCCAGATGGACATAGCGGCAGGTATCGTCGGTACGCTCTCTGAGCACGATCACATATTCGCCCGCTTTGGGGAAGGTATAGCCGCTGCGGATGGTGTAGGAAGTCTTGCTCTCGTCATAGGTCAGACTGCCTGCATAAGTTTCTTCTCCCAGATATTCACCGATCTGGGCAGTATTGTCCGCGTGGGGCGCATACTTCTCAAACTTTTCAAAGATGTACAGATCCAGAACATCACCGGTTTCAATGTGGTTCGAGTCGCTGCCGGCGCACAGGTTCAGATCCATCTTGTAGATACCGGCTGCATCCACCGCAATGCGGAATGCTGCCCAGCCGGCCTTGCCGTCATTGGTCTTGCCCAGGGAAACACGCAAACCGTTCTGGTTGACTGTTTCCACATAGTAGTCTGCGCCAACCTTGCCGGACTGCTCACTGTCCACGCCTTCAATACCCCAATTGACCGTTTCGGGGAAGGCAGAGTTAAACCATTTGAAAGGAATGGTGGATTTTCCGTTTGCCTCAGCCTTATAGAGGGTGTGAGCAGGAATTTCGGTTGCAGACAACTGCTCCTTCAAATAGGTCATATAACCGGCATTTTTATAAAGTTTAAAGTCAAAACTATGGGTGCCGGGGACAGAAGGTTCCGTAGGTGTGGTGTCCTGGGGCACAGTCGTTGCTTCGGGTGCTGTAGTAGCACTGGGCGTTGTGACTACAGGTGCAGTGGTGGGAATCTCTTCTTCTGCACCGGTCGCCAGAGTCAGCATTTTAATATCGCAGCCTTCAGAAGCAGTCTGCGCAGTCTTAAAGACAACGATATAGTCGCCACCCTCCTCGCAGGTCCACTGGCCCAGCTTGCTTACGGAATTTGCAGTAAGGGATACATTTGCTGCAAGGAGGTTATTGGCATCGGCAATGGCTGCATCCACAGCCTCTGCAGAAGCTGCTGCATAGCCTGCGTATGCATTGGGTGCTTTGAAAATATAAGTGTCGATCACACCTGTGTTGGCACCTGCCAGCAAGGAAACATTATAGGTTTCCGGCTGCTCCACATAAATACGGACAGCTGCATACTGACCGGCTGCTTTATGAATCTGTAAGCGCATGCCCTGATCGGTTGCACCGCGGAACCAGAAGTCCTTTGCCGATTTGTTGGCGCCTTTGGAGGTTTCCAGACCCCAATTGATGGTGGAAGGATAGTTATTCTGGAACCACTGAGAAATGGTAAGGGTGCCGTTATAGGTTCTGTGGCCTTCGAAATTGCCCGGAAGGGTGGTGTAAGTAAATCCGGAAGCGAAGTCTGCATTATTATAAATGCGGAAATCGTAGTTATAGCTAACATCCGGCAGCACCGGGGTCAGGGTCAGGTCCTTAATGGAAATAGCCTTCTTTGCACCAACAGATTTATGCTTGATAACCAGCATAAATTCTTCACCGCTCAACTCTACCTTGTCCGTTTTTACGCCGGTAGAAGTCACAGTGCCGCCGAACAGGGGCGTTGCGGCAGCCAGCGCAGCGTCCAGATCGTCTGTTGCAGGCAGCAAATAGAAATCTGCTGTGTTGGAGAAATAAGAAACATTCAGCGCCACATTATATGTGATCGGTTCTGCAGTGGGGGCTTTCAGGCGCAGGACCATCGTTCCGTCCGCATTTGCAGAATACGTGCGCAAGCCTTCATTTGTTCTGAAGTTGCTGGCTTCCAGTTTATAGTCACGCTCATCTACCCACCAATTCAGAGTGCAGTTTTCGTCTGCATACAAACCCTGGATCAGTTTGGTATAACTGGCGTAGGTACTGTCTGCCGTTCCGTCAGCCAACTTAACGGCATCCTTCAGTCTGAGTGCTTGCCAGGTATAATCATTGATCTTTTCATCTGCGCTGCCGGCAAGATCAAAGTTATAGGTCGTTTTACCCGGCTGGGCGGGGTCATTTTCTGCAAAGGTTGCAGGAACGACCATAGAGGACAGTAATCCAACCAAAAGCAATACTGCCATCAAGCGTTTCATACTAAATTTCATAATGTTCCTCCCTATTTTTATTATATCAGTCGCTTTGACGGTTACCGTAAATTCTTTCCAGATGTAACCGGGATTCATTAAGGTTTATGCCAAAAAAGCGTTCATAGGTTTGTGCCATATGATAGGTGCTGTAAAAACCGCATAGCTCAGCAATCTGGGCATTGGTGCAAATCGCATCCCGGAATAAGCAATGGGCATGTCGTGCCCGCAAGTGCTGTAAGTACCGGGAATAGGTTTCATTCATAATTTCCTTGAAGTGCCGGTACATCACTGCGCGGCTAAGATTTGCCGTCTGGAGCAAATGTTCATCGGTGATCTTTTCCGGATAGTGGGTGTTCAAATAATCCAAAATGTTCATAATCGGATTCAATCGGCTTTGGGTAATGCTGATCGCCTTTTTATAGGCTGTTTTCGGAATCGCAAACTCCGGTATGCTGAACATCTTCTCCAGCTTTTCCAGCACCTGGTCTTCCGTCGCCAAATTGTGAGGTGAATGATCCAGTAAGAACAGCCAGGAAAAAGCCTGCTCCATTACCTGACGAGATTGGGGGCTGAGCTCCTTGTATGGCTCAAAAGAAAGTCCCAGCTTTTCAAAATAGACCGGTAAAAAGATATTGGTTCTAAATTGCAGATACTCGTCTGCTTTCACGCCGTCTAAAATACTGTAGTGAAAATTCAGGTTAATGAGCTCCGCATCCTGCTCGAGCCAGAATTGATGCTCTGCACCAATAGGCGTTACTACCATCGAGCCTTCTTTGCAGTGATATACCTGTCCGTCTACCCGGTGCTGATATTCTCCGGAATAGCAGTACCATAACTGGGGTGAATCGTGCTTGTGGCAAGATGACTTAAATCCGGCAGGAAATGCCATTCGGGCAATCCATATAGGTCTTTTGCTGTACTTAAACTTTTCAAAGGCAAAATCCATTTTTGGCGCAATACATTCCAATCCTGACACCTCCATCCCTCTATGTATCTGCAGTAAAAAAAGTGTGTTTTTACATTGCTAGTGTAGCATATTCTTTTTTTCATTTCCACTAAAATAGTATCGATATTGCAGTGGTAATTATAGGTTTTTTGCACAGATTTCAGCGATCTTTTATATGCAAAACATATCCTTGCGCGCAGCAAATATATATTGTATGATATAGTTAACAAAAGACAGGGAGTGTTTTTATGGAATTGTTACAATTAAGATACTTTGCCACTGTGGCACGAACATTAAATATTTCCCAGGCGGCAAAGCGTCACCTGATCCCCCAGCCTGCTATGTCCAAAACCATTTCCAAACTGGAAAAAGAATTGGGGGTTACGCTTTTTGACCGGTACAAAAACCGTCTGACACTTACAGACGAAGGCAAAACCTTTTATCAAACCGTCTCCCGGTCCCTCAACGCCATCGATGACACCATAGAACAGATCAGCAGCAGCGATGCGCCTGTGCAGGGTGAGATCAACATTCTGGTGCTACAGCACCGGGAAACCATCGTAGACTGCATTATGGCTTTCAAAAAACAATATCCCCAGGTATCCTTCCGGATCTTTTACGACCGGGAGGCGGCAGAGGATTTTGATATATGTATTTCCTGCCAGCAGCCGGGGGACGGTTTCGACGGCAGCGTTTGCCTGATCACCGAGCCATTAAAACTGGTGGTATCGAAAGATCATCCCGCCGCCAAATGTTCCAGTATTCCCTTTTCCTCGTTGCAAAACGAGGAATTTGCCTTGATCTCCCCCAGCTCCAATCTGTGGCTGCAGACTGCCATCCAGTGCCGGGAGGCAGGCTTCGAGCCGAAGGCTTCTATCACCTGCTCCGACCTGCACTGCCTGATCAAATACATCGGCGCCGGTATGGCGGTGACCCTGGGCCCGGAGATTGCCTGGAAAAATCTGCGCAGTGATCAGGTGGCCTTTGTGCCTACCGTTCCGGCACTGTACCGTTCCACCCACATTTTCTGGAACAAGTTAAAGGCCGCATCCCGGCTGCAGGATGCCTTCCGGAAGTTCACTGTGGAATACTTCCGCACCCTACCCGATACAGATAAATAAAAATGGACGCGTTGCAGTTCAACAACCGCAACGCGTCCTTGTTTTTTATACGCCCATCAAATTCCTGTTTGACGGTCTGTTGTACCGCCTCGCCACTTGCCTCCCCTCATAGGGGAGGTGCCCAGTGCGCACACTGGGCGGAGGGGTTGTCCTATCTTAAGAAGTACACTCCCCCAGTCACCTGCGGTGACAGCCCC
>JAZNDD010000162.1:0-2929 GCA_045587865.1 Faecousia sp. | reverse complement strand
TTTTGTTCGGAAGTTGTTCCGAATCAGAAAAAGCCCCCGACAACGTCGGAGGCATGAAAACAAAAGCATAACATTTTGAGTGAAAAAGCGCAGAAAAATACCCCAAATCTTTCGATTTGGGGTGTTTTTCATGGTGCGCGAGGCGGGACTTGAACCCGCACGTCCGCAGTGAACACTAGAACCTGAATCTAGCGAGTCTACCAATTCCACCACTCGCGCATATTAAATTCGGCAGGTTTTGCCTGACCGCTTGAATATACTACCACGGGAAGTATCATTTGTCAACCTATTTTTTCGGTTTTTCAAATATTTTTCTATATTCCATTTTTACGGCTATCGTGGTATAATAAGCAAAACACATTTGGAGGTTTCCTATGGACTTTCTTCCAATTTGCAAACAAGATATGGTCGAACGGGGCATTTCCCAGTTTGACTTTGTATATGTGATCGGGGATGCCTATGTGGATCATCCCTCCTTCGGTCACGCCATTATCAGCCGTGTGCTGGAAAACGCCGGATATACAGTGGGTATCATTTCCCAGCCGGACTGGAAAAACCCCAAGTCTATTGACATCTACGGCAGACCCCGTCTGGGCTTTCTGGTTTCCGGCGGCAATATGGATTCGATGGTAAACCACTATTCTGTAACCAAGCACCGGCGCAAAAATGACGCCTTCACCCCCGGCGGTGTGATGGGCAAGCGCCCGGATTATGCTACTGTGGTCTATTGCAATCTGATCCGCCAGACCTACAAGGATGTGCCTATCCTGATCGGTGGCATTGAGGCAAGCCTGCGCCGTCTTGCCCACTACGATTATTGGTCTGAGAGTCTGAAACGGTCCATTTTGCTGGATGCCCAGGCAGATCTTCTGATGTACGGTATGGGTGAAAAGAGCATTGTGGAAATCGCAGAAGCCCTTAATTCCGGGCTGGATGTAAAGGACATCACTTACATCGACGGCACAGTCTACCGCACAGAGGCAGTGGACGACAGCCTTCCTTCCATTACCCTTCCGGCCTACGAACAGCTAAAAGCCAACAAGCGCACCTATGCGGAAAGCTTCCGTATGCAATACGGCAAATGTGACCCCTTTACTGCCAAGCGGCTGATCGAGCCCTACGGCAGGGAATTTATCGTGCAGAATCCGCCGCAGAAGCCCCTAACCACAGAAGAAATGGACGCAGTTTATGCCCTGCCTTATATGCGCACCTATCACCCCAGCTACGAAAAGGCAGGCGGTGTGCCTGCCATTGAGGAAGTAAAATTCAGCCTGGTAAGCAACCGGGGCTGCTTTGGTGCCTGCTCCTTCTGTGCGCTGACTTTCCATCAGGGGCGCATTATACAGACCCGCAGCCACGAATCCATTCTGGCAGAAGCGGAAATAATGGTAAAGGACAAGGATTTCAAGGGCTACATCCACGATGTAGGCGGTCCCACCGCCAACTTCCGCCATCCTGCCTGCGAAAAGCAGCTTACAAAGGGCGCGTGCGGCGGACGGCAATGCTTGTATCCCACCCCCTGCAAGAATATGCGTGCAGACCATTCTGACTATGTGGCGCTGCTGCGCAAGCTCCGGAAAATTCCCGGTGTGAAGAAGGTATTTGTACGAAGCGGTATTCGCTTTGACTATCTGCTTGCAGACAAGAAGGACACCTTCTTTAAGGAACTGGTCCAGTTCCACATTTCCGGTCAGCTGAAGGTCGCCCCGGAGCACGTATCTGATGCCGTTCTTTCCCGGATGGGCAAGCCCAGAAATGCGGTCTACAACCGGTTTGTGGACAAATACTTTGCGCTTAACAAGCAATACGGAATGAATCAGTTCCTTGTGCCTTATCTGATGTCCAGCCACCCCGGCTCCACCTTGAAAGAGGCAATTGAGCTGGCTGAATACATTCGGGATATGGGCTACAATCCGGAGCAGGTGCAGGATTTCTATCCCACCCCCTCTACCCTTTCCTCAGTAATGTACTACACTGGGCTGGATCCCAGGACAATGGAAAAGGTCTATGTGCCTACCGATCCCCACGAAAAGGCAATGCAGCGGGCGCTGATTCAGTACCGCAATCCCAAGAATTACTATCTTGTTCGGGAGGCGCTTTTGAAGGCGCACCGGGAGGATCTGATCGGCTCTGGGCCTAAGTGTCTGATCCGTGCCGTCCCTCCCAGAAACGACAAGCGGCCAGTGCCGCCCAAGCCTTTCCTCAAAAAGCCGGCAAGCAAAAGACCTGCGCCCAAGAAACGGGGGAGGTAATCTATGGCAAAACGAAAAAATGGCCGTTCTCCCTTTGTTCGCTTTTTATTTCTTCTTTACTGCGGCATAATGCTGTGGCTGCTGTTTTGCCGTTCCTACGGCTGGGTGGAGGGTCTGAGTTACGAACAGATGCTCCGAAAAAACATTAACCTGACCCCCTTTCTTACCATTGGGAACTATTGGCGTGTGATCGTCCACCGCACAAATGTGGCGATGATCCCCCATTGTTTTATCAATCTGTTTGGAAATGTGCTGCTGTTTATTCCCGCAGGCTGGCTGCTACCGAAGATCTGGGTGAAAATGCGTAATTTCTTCCGGTTCTTTTTCACATGCGCCCTTAGTATTTTCCTTGTGGAGCTTTTGCAGCTTTTCTCTCTGCTGGGCAGCTTCGATGTGGACGACCTGATATTGAACCTTTTTGGAATGACTTTGGGATTTATTTGTTACCATATTTTAACGCCAAAAGGTAAGAAACACTAACGAAAAGAGCCTGTTGCAAAACAAATTGCAGCAGGCTTTTTGCTGTAAAATTCCTGTTTGCCAGCTTGTTCGTAGGGGACGCCGCCCTCGGCGTCCCATCTGTATTTTGGGGGTTCGATGCCCCAAAAATACAGAAATATTGGCAAGCTGCAGGAAATCCGCCCATCGAGGACGGATTTCCTGATGGGACGCCGAGG
>JAZNDD010000161.1:0-3760 GCA_045587865.1 Faecousia sp. | reverse complement strand
GCCCTCGGCGTCCCATCTGTATTTTTGGGGTTCGATGCCCCAAAAATACAGAAATATTGGCAAGTGGCAGGAAATCCGCCCATCGAGGTCGGATTTCCTGATGGGACGCCGAGGGCGGCGTCCCCTACGAATCTATTCGATAAACAAAAATTTGACAAATAAGGAGGTGGCTCGGGTTGAGCCACCTCCTGATTGATTGGTTAAACAACGCCCTTTTGGAGCATTATATTGGCATAGATTGCTTTTTCGCTGGTGGCGATAATGCAGTATGCATTCTTTGCCTCTTCATAGAAAGCAAAGCGCTCAATATTGCCCACAGCATCTGCACCCCGGTCATCGTATTTTGCCACGATTTCCTTGTAGGTATCCCAGATAGGGGTAGCCACCTTGCCCTCGTCCTGGGGCATCAGTGCCATCAGGTTTACAGGCTTTTCCACATAGGTATCCAGGGGAAATACCTGGCAAATAGCATCCAGAATTTCCGGCACACCGTGTCCGTCCATTCGGATCACAATGGAATTTTTACCCATAGACTCAGCGGGGAAGTTTCCGTCGGCAATGACCAGTCGGTCACTATGCCCCATTTCACACAGGACCTTCAAAAGTGCCGGAGAAAGAATTGCAGGAATTCCTTTTAACATACCAATTCTCCTTTTTAATGGTCTCAGTGGCGGTCTTATGACCGCCACTGTCTGGTTGTTATTTTATTTGTAAAGCGGGCCGTAGGTTGCGCAGGCGCGGTAGTCCTGGCCTTCCTTGTCCATACCGAATGCATTCCAGCAAGCAGGACGGTAGATATCATCCTCAGGCACATTGTGCATACACACAGGAATACGCAGCATAGAGCACATTGTGATCAGGTCTGCACCAATGTGACCATAGGAGATGGCACCGTGGTTGGCGCCCCAGTTCATCATAACCTCGTAAGCAGTCTTGAAGGGAGAGCCTTCCTTGCCGTCGCAGCGAGGTGCAAACCAAGTGCATGGCCAGGTGGGGTTGGTACGCTCCATCAGGGTATCGGAGACTTCATCGGGCAAGTTCACCGTCCAGCCTTCTGCGATCTGCAGAACGGGACCCAGACCTTTGACCAGATTCAAACGGATCATTGTACAGGGCATTTCTGCCTTGGTGGTATAGTGGCTGGAGAACCCGCCGCCCCGGAAGTTATCCTGACCGGCTTCGCACCATACGGTAGCATCGGTCATCTTCTTGATGTCCTCGTCGGTAACTTCCCACCACTTCTTCATTGTGGCGTTGCCGTTTTCGTCGGTGCAGACGCCGGAAGCATCCAGACAGGCTGCGCCGGAGTTGAGCAGGTGGATGATGCCGTTACTTTCTGCCGCCTTACCTTCCAGTTTGTAGCCGGTAACGCGCTCGGTAGCCTCGCCGGACCAGTATGTACGCACGTCAGCGAAGATCTGGGCCCGATGGGTCAGCAGACGCATCATCAGCATACCCATACCGTTGAGAATGTCATTCTCGGTTGCCAGTGTGTAGGGCTCGCGGGCGCCTTCATAGTCAAAACTGGAAGAAAGCAGTGCCTCGGGATAGTCACAGTTGGGCCAGTGGTCGGTCCACTGACGCTGACCCTGGAAACCGCCGGCGATGGCATTGTGACCAACCTTCTCTTCCACGAATGCATGGGGCAGATTTTCGTTGCCGGCCATCAGGTCCTTAATGATGCAGTACATCTTAACGGTGAACTCCCACTGCTTTTCTTTTTCTTCGGGAGTGAACTGAATGCGAACCTTTTCGCCCAAAAATTCCACTTCTTCGGGGTTATCGTCCCGGCCTTCCTTGCAGTGAGCCTTGGTCCAGGCCAGCGCCTTCTGGAATTCTTCTTCGTTGTAGATGCCCTCTTCCATACGGCGCAGGATCTCCACCTCGTCTACGGACTCAACGCGCATACCGAAGTACTCTTCCATCATACTCTGATCCATAATAGAACCGGCGATACCCATACACTGAGAGCCGATCTGCAGGTAGGACTTACCGCGCATTGTGGCAACGGCGACAGCCGCACGGCCAAAGCGCAACAACTTTTCCTTCACATCCTCGGGCATCTGGGTGACCTGGTCACGGTCCTGAACCTCGTGGCCGTAGATGCCGAATGCAGGCAGGCCCTTCTGGGCGTGACCTGCCAGAACAGCAGCCAGATAAACAGCACCGGGACGCTCTGTTCCGTTAAAGCCCCAAACGCCCTTAATGGTGTGGGGATCCATATCCATTGTTTCGGAGCCGTAGCACCAGCAGGGGGTGACGGACAGGGTAATAGAAACGCCTTCCTTCTTAAACTTGTTGGCACAGGCAGCAGCCTCAGGCACGCGGCCAATGCAGGTATCGGCCATAACCACCTTTACAGGCTCACCGTTGGAGTAGAACAGGTTCTCCTCAAAGAGTTTTTTTGCGGATTCTGCCATTGCCCACACCAGAGGCTCCAGAGATTCACGCATCATCTGAGGGCCGCGGCGGCCGTCAACAATGGGGCGAATACCGATTACAGGATAATCACCGATGTATCTGTTTTTTGCCATAATAATTCCTCCTGATTTTGGTAAATTTACTAAATTCTGCATATTTATTATAAAAATAACTTTGCAAGGTCAACAATGACTCTTTTTTATTTTATTACATAAATAAATATAAATCAATTGGATGTACTTGCTGTTTTTTATCGCAAGATTATCCTATTTTTCCATTGCAAAAATGGGATATATTTGTTATAATCAAGAAAAAGTGAGGAGGCAAGTTATGGCAGTCACCCACCGATACAATTCCAGAGAACGCCAGCATTATCTGCTGGAACAGCATTATTCCTTCAAACTCAAGCCGCAACTGCTGTATGTAGGCCAGTTGGACCGGCAGGCCGGCTGGACAGAAGAATACCACAGCCACGATTTTGTGGAACTGATCTTCGTTCTGGAAGGAAAAGGTACTGCCACCATCGATGCAGAAACTTTCCCCATAGAAAAAGGAGACCTTGTTGTTTATAACGGGGGCTTGATGCACAGCGAGTGCAGCAGTATGGACGATCCTTTGGAACTGCAGTTTCTTGCCTGGGATAAATTGCAGATTACAGACCTTCCCCAAAACTGGCTTCTTCCCCCCTCCTACGGTTATATCTTTCACAGTGGGGAAATGTATCCAACCTTTATGCAGCATTTTAAAACCCTCCTGCAGGAATTCGAGTGCAAGGAACACCTGTATATAAACATTGCTCAAAACATCTCCCGCACCCTGCTGATGCATCTGTTTCGCCTGATCGATCAAACCAGCAGCCATACCAGTCTTTTGGGCAGAAACCGAACAATGGCACATTTGCTCGACTACATTCACACCCACTTCCGGGAGCAAATCTCCCTGGAGCAGATCTCTCAGGTATGCTTCTGTAATGTATACTATTTGTCCCATATTTTTACCCAGGAACAGGGAATGAGCATTGGTAAGTACATACTCACTCTGCGGATGCAGGAAGCAAAACGCCTGCTGGCAGAAACTTCCCTGCCTGTTAATGAAGTGGGCTGCGCTGTGGGGCTGAACGATGCCAGTTATTTCTGCCGGATCTTCAAAAAAACCTGCGCAATGACACCCCTGAAATACCGGAAGGCTATGCAATATCCTGCCACCAAGGGATGTATCGAAAAATAACAACATATATTTTCTGTCAAATTTCTGTTTGACAGCTTGTTCGTAGGGGACGCCGCCCTCGGCGTCCCATCTGTATTTTTGGGGTTCGATGCCCCAAAAATACAGAAATATT
>JAZNDD010000160.1:0-8490 GCA_045587865.1 Faecousia sp. | reverse complement strand
AGAAAGCCGGGTTGGCGAATATAACTTCGAAACTGCCGGTGAGTATATCGTCGTGCTGAAAACTGCCGATACCTCCAAGCGCCTTTATATCCGTTCCATTGAGATAGAAGTACCTGCCCCCGATCCGGATATTCCCGTAACAGAAAAGAAGGTCTATGACTTTGACCTGAGCCGGGAAGATCCCCTGCTTGACAAGCTGGGTGCAAGCAGCCGTTACAACAATGATAAAAATTACCGTGTCCGCGCTTATATGCAGGATCGGTATGCAGCCGGCACCACCGACTGGAAGTTTGAGACCATCAGTACCGAGTTTGGTGCCACCGGCGGCTCCTTCCGGGAAGGCTGCTTCCGCTTTAAAAATAACGATAACTATAAGAATTTCCCCGGCTCCTGGTACTCCTTCCGTATTAAGAACCCCGGCACAGCTACCTACGATATCCGCCTGGTTTCCAACGGAAAGAGCAAACTGGTCACCGATATCTATCTGATCCCCGCACCCAACGAGATGGTACTCACAGAGGAGCAGATCGAGGCAGCGATGACGGAAGAAAACCTGCTGATCTCCGGCGCGGAGCTTTTGGGTGAAAAGACCTTCTACTTAGGCGAGTATTCCTTCGGTAAGAACGAAGAGTATGTGCTGGTCTTTGACCTGAAGCTGGGCACGCTCCTGCACATTCAGGAAATTCAGATGACCATCGACGGTAAGGTCGCCGACGAGGCCCTTCCCAAGAAAAAGTCCATCAACGGCACGGTCTACAACTTTGACCTGGCTGACGATCTTTACGGCATCTATAGCGACAAGACCGTATACCTTGCCGATGTATACGATCAGCTGGCGCAAAGGTACGCAAACGGCGCTATCAACTGGAAGTGGTACGACTCCTGCGATGAGCTCAAGGGCAAAACAGTAGAAACGATGGACAAGGTGGGCACCACCGTCCGATTCTACCGGAATACCGGTATGCGTGTTTACTGCAAGGAAAACTTCTGGGCTTCTTATAAGATCAAGAGCCCCGGCAGCGGCACCTTCACCTTGTCTCTTGACTTTGCAAAGTATGCTTACGGCGGCACTGTGGCATTTTATATCATCCCCGGCGACACCCCCAAGGGAGAGGTGCTCCAGGCAACCGACTCCTCCAACCGGGTCGGCACGGTGCATATGTATCGTGATGACAACACCCTGTCTGACGGCTTTAGCAGCTATATTGGCTACTGGGACTTTGAGGCAGGCAAGGAATATATCCTGGTGATGGAGGTTTATGAGCTGTCCCCCTATTTCTCCAGTTATTGCTATATGAACTTCTCCCAGCTGAATATGGAGCGGGGCAAGCTCGACTACACCCAGGAAGAAGAGAAGCTGGTAAAGCCCATCACTGTGGCAGAAAAGCCCCTGAAGGTTGCGGACTTCCGCGGCAGAGCTGCCATCAAGAACATCGGCGGCCACGACTATTACATTATGCCCTGCGAGGGCGGCGACAACCTGGTCTATGACCTGGATACAAGAGAATTGGTGGACTCCTTTGGCGGCGGCTTCGGTCTGCCTGCAGATGTGTATGAAGACAGCGAGGGTATGATCTGGCTCTCCGGTTCAGGTAAGTGGCTGCTTAAGTACGATCCCTATAAGCAAACCACCGAAACCTATGGATGGTTAGGTCAGGGTTTTGGCTATGTACAGGGTGGCTTCGATATGCTGGAATATGAAAATAAGATATATTTTGGCTCCAACCACGACGGCTACCTGATGTGCTTTGATAAGGAAACCAAGCTGTTCCGTGAGGTTTGCCACCTGATCGGCGGCAATGGCGACGCTGTCCGGGCGCTGACTTTCTTAAACGGTTATATGTATATGGCGGTTTCCAGTGCCGACGGCATCCATGTGGTCAAGTTTGATCCCGAAACCGAGCAGGAAGTCATTGTTAAGAATATTAAGGATGTGCAGGGCAAGGCAACCTCCATTGGCAAGCTGAACATTATGGGCGACGGCGAGCTGCTGCTGGCCGGTACCTTCGGCGGTGTCAACTTTTCTAAGTGCCTGGCATTTGACCCGGAAACCCTGGAGCTGGTAGAGACCAATCTGCCCGACTGCGTTATGAGCGGTGTTTCCGAGGCCTATAACGGAAAGCAGTATGTTGCAGTTGTCAACGGCAACGGCCTTTGGGAGTACAATGTGGAAACCAAGGAATTTAGCAAGACCCCCGGTATGCCCTCCGGCGGCATCGGCTTTGTCACCGAAAAGAATATCATTGACATCGATGGCAAGACCTATCTGTTCACCGCCTCCACCGGCGCTGGCGGTAACCCCAGAATGTATGATCTGGAAGGTGGACAGATCGTCGCCTGGGACGATTTGGTCAAGCACGGCAACGGCGGCACCCGCCTTTTGAGCATTGCCGTGGGCGAGGGCGATGATCACGGCCTGTATATCGGCGGCTTTAATACCCACAATTGTGTTATTTTCGACACAGAAAAGGGCGAAATCACTGCAACCTATCGGACCGGCGGCCAGGGCGACAGCGCTATCTGGTATAACGGCAAGCTCTACTACGGTAACTACTCCTCCACCACCCTCAATGAAATTTATCCCTACACCGGCGATATGACAAAAGACCCCCGGGATAACGAGGTCATTCAGCGCTGGAAGCTGGACCATACCGAGACCGGTCAGAAGCGTGTTCTGGAGTTGGCTGCGGGCGACGGCTATGTGTTTGCCGGTACAGTCCCCGATACCAACCAGTGGGGCGGCGCGATCACCGTGTATAACACCGCAAACGGTCAGTGGTACACCCACCGGAACATTGTGCAGGACCACTCCATTACGGGACTTACCCACAGCGGCAAGCTGGTTTGGGCATCTTCTGCCTTTACCCCCGGCACCGGCACCACCACCACCCTGGAGCAGAAGGAAAATGCTCAGATCGTGGCTTATGACTATGAAAAACGGGAAGTGGTTGCCCGCTTTGATCCTGCCAAGTACATCTCGGGCCTTGCAACACCTGTGTATTACATTGCAGGTATCGAGGCTGACCCGGTGATCGAAAACCGTATCTGGGCATCTGTTTCCGAGCTGGTGTTCTGCTTCGACTACGATCCGGACACCAAGGAATTTAAGGTGCAGGAGATCTTCACCTATAAGAAGGACACCTACACCGACTCCGCTGGCCGTATGAGAGCCAGCCACGATTTCCTGTTTGATGCGGAAAGAGGCTATGTCTACTTTGCCCTGAACACCGGCGCAGGCTTTACCCGGTTTGAGATCGAAGACTTTAATGCCCCCGTCGGCAAGCTGAAAGTAAAGTCCGTCAAGCGGATGATGGGCGACCTGACAGGCGACTATGCTATGGCACACGATGGCGATCTTTACTACATTCCGCAAAGTGGTGCGGACCTGAAGCTGCTGCCTCTGAATGTAACCGATGAGGATTGGGCAATTTCCGGCGCGGTAGATAAGATGATCCTGGATTTGGGTGAGATCACCCTGGAAAAGGAAGCTGCCATCAAGGAAGTCCGCTCCGCTTACGAAAATCTGAAGTGGCGCTATAAGGCACTGGTTCGGGAACTGGACACCCTGCTGGAGGCAGAGGTCGACCTCTTGGAATGCAAGATCGAAGCAGCCCTGAAGCAGGAGATCACCGCCGATAGCGTAGAGCCTTTGAAGGTCTATGTGGACGAACACAAGGCAATGCTTCCCCGCTATCAGAACTATGTGAAGAACTACGATAAGCTGATGGAAGCCTATGATCAGGCAACTGCCCTCAATGATGAGCGTGTTGCAAAGGCACTGCAGGAGCGGATCAACGCCCTGGAGCCGAAATTCCCGATGACATTGGAGATTGAGCCGGAGGTTGTCGCTATCCGTACCGATTACGATGCGGCAACACCTACCCAGCGTATTCTGGTGGACATTACCCTCCTTGAAAAGGCAGAGGCAGAGATCAAAGTGCTCAGAGCAGACTTTGTCAAGTATGTAGAGACCCTCATCCAGGCGATTCCTGCAGAGATCACACTGGAGGCTGAGCCTGCAATTACAGCAGCAAGAGAGGCGGCTGACAAACTGTACACCCAGGAGCGTAAGGAAGTGTCCTACAGCAAGCTGACTTCCGCCGAAGGCAAGCTCAGAACCCTGCTCAATGCCAAGGCAGCCGCAGAAGAAGTAGATGCCCTAATCAGCGAAATCGGCATCGTCACCCTGGGCGACAAGGAGCGCATCGCAGCAGCAAGAGAAGCCTACGATGCACTGAAGGAAAACGCCCTCCAGTTTGTGACCAAGGCTGGCAAGCTCAAAACCGCTGAGTTTATCCTGAAAGCTCTGCAGACCTGGGGCATCCCGGCGATTACCATCGTCAACGCAGCACTGGTTGTAGCCCTGGTTCCCAGCCTGCGAAAGAAAATCTTCAAAAGCAAGAAAAAGGAAGAAGAGGTAATGGACAATTGAAAATTATTTCGTATCATTGCAAACCTGCGTAGGGGACGGGTCCTCCGTCCCACTGTGGCAATCTCCAATCATCTTGCATTTTGCACGCAATTTGCTCGTTTCCATCCCTAAACAAAGGCCCGGCGGATTTATTCCGTCGGGTCTTTGTTGTTTTCCACGGAGACTGTCAAATTTCTGTTTGACGAACAGGTAATTAAAACGCATGTCATTGCGAACCAGTGCGCACACTGGTGTGGCAATCTCCTGGTACAAGGCTGGTTTTTGAGATTGCCACGTCGCTTCGCCCCTCGCAATGACACGGTTTTTGATAGTCTGTGCGTCTAACCAACTGACCGATAAACAGAAATTTGACAATTTGGCAAGAAGGCATATTCTGGGTGCATTTTTTGAGAAAAACAGAAATTGGTTACAAAAAATCTCAAAAATAGGTTGTAAGTTTGCAAAAAATGATGTAAAATAGTATGACTGATAAAATGCAGATATTGTGTGCATATATATTTTGGAGGTTTCATTATGGAAAAACCGATCGTTCTTGTGATTATGGACGGCGTAGGCAAAGGTGACGGCGGCAGCGGCGACGCAGTGGTGGTTGCCAAGACACCTACTTTGGACCGTCTTCTTGATACCTGCCCCCATACTTACCTGAAGGCGCACGGCACTGCCGTTGGCTTGCCTTCCGATGAAGATATGGGCAACTCCGAGGTGGGTCACAATGCCCTCGGCTGCGGCCAGGTTTATTCTCAGGGTGCCAAATTGGTGGGCGAGTCCATCGAAAACGGCGCACTGTTTGCATCTGACACCTGGGTGGACCTGGTGGAAAATGCCAAGGCAGGAAAGGCGATGCATTTCATTGGCCTGCTGTCTGACGGCAATGTGCACTCCAACATTGCCCACCTGATCGCCCTTTTGAAGGAAGCAAAAAATGCAGGCGTAAAGAAGGCATACTGCCACATCCTGCTGGATGGCCGTGATGTGCCTGCCACTTCCGCACTGGAATATGTGGGTATGCTGGAAGAAGTGCTGGCGCAACTGAATACCGATGGCTGTGATTATGCCATTGCCTCCGGCGGCGGCCGTATGCAGGTTACAATGGACCGTTACGAAGCCAACTGGGGTATGGTGGAAATGGGCTGGCGCACCCATGTACAGGGTCAGGGCCGGCAGTTTGCATCTGCACAGGAGGCAATCGAAACCTACCGGGCAGAGACCGGCTGTATCGATCAGGATCTGCCTGCCTTTGTGGTAGCAAGAAATGGAGAGCCTGTGGCAAAGATTGCCAATGGCGACAGCGTGATCCTCTTTAACTTCCGGGGCGACCGGGCACAGGAAATTTCCCTTGCCTTCGATCGGAAGGATTTTGACAAGTTTGACCGGGGCGACTACACCGGCGTAAAGTTTGCCGGTATGCTCCAGTATGACGGAGACCTGAATATTCCGGAAAACTATCTGGTAAAGCCTCCTGTGATCACCAATACCCTCACAGAAGTGCTGTGCCAGGCAGGCATTAGCGAGTATGCAGTATCCGAGACCCAGAAGTACGGTCACGTGACCTATTTCTGGAACGGCAACCGTTCCGGCAAAGTGGACGAAAATCTGGAAGTCTATGAGGAGATCCCTTCCGATGTGATCCCCTTCGAGCAGGCTCCGGCTATGAAGTCCAGGGAAATCACCGAAAAAATGGTGGAGGCAATGGCCTCTGGTAAGTTCCAGTTCCTGCGCTGCAACTACCCCAACGGCGATATGGTGGGTCATACCGGCGTAATGGATGCGGTTGTGTATGCAATGGAATGTGTGGACAATGGCTTGCAGGCAATTCTGGATGCCGCCGACAAGTATGGTTATACGGTGCTTATCACCGCTGACCACGGCAATGCAGACCAGATGACCGAAACCAAGAAGGGTAAGACATCCGTAAGAACTGCCCATTCCTTAAACCCCGTTCCCTTTATTATCTACGATAAGGATAAGACCTGGACTGTAAAGGAAGGCAACTTTGGCCTTGCCAATGTAGCTCCCACAGTGGTGAAAATGATGGGTCTGACCGCCCCCGATTGTTGGGAAGACAGTTTAGTCTGAAAATTTTAGGAGGTACTGATTTATGATTCGTCACATTACAGAAAACGGAAGCGTAAATGTCAGCACAAATGTTTATGTGGATATTGCAGGCACTGCTGCATCCAATTGCTTTGGCGTGAAGGGTATGGCTGCCCGGTCTGTCACAGACGGTGTGTATCACCTTCTGCGTAAAGAATCTATGGGCAAGGGCGTTCGTGTGGAATGCCACGAGGACGGTTCGATTTCCATCGACCTGCACATTGTGGTGGATAACGGTGTGAATTTGAACGCAGTTGCCAATTCTATTATTTCCGAGGTGCGTTATGTGGTCACCCAGACCACCGGAACTCCGGTAAAGACCGTCAATGTCTTTATCGATTCGATGAAGATTGGATAAACGGAGGGAATGCAATTGCGTCAGACGATTAACGGAGTTGATTTTAGCCGACTGATCATCAGCGCTGCGGCTTCTATTGAAATCAACAAGCAAAAACTCAATGAATTAAACGTATTCCCGGTCCCTGACGGCGATACGGGTACCAATATGTCTATGACCATCAACGCAGCCGCAATGGATCTGCGTAAGTTGGAAAATCCTACTTTGGAGAAGGCAGCCGCCGTTGCCGCTTCTGCAACCTTGCGGGGCGCCAGAGGTAACTCCGGTGTGATTTTGTCCCTGCTGCTGCGGGGTATTGCCAAGCGGCTGAAGGGCGAGCAGATTTGTGACGGTGTGCTGTGGGCAGCCGCCTTGCAGGATGGCGTAGATGCCGCCTATAAGGCAGTTATGAAGCCTGCCGAAGGCACCATTTTGACCGTTGCCCGCCTGGCAGCTGCAAAAGCCAAAAAGGCAGCCCGGGAAAATAGATGCATCGAATTTGTGCATATGGCTGCCATTGAGGAAGCCAAAAAGGCACTGGATAACACCATTAACCAGAACCCGGTCCTGAAAAAGGCAGGCGTTGTGGATGCCGGCGGTAAGGGCTGGGTCGTGGCACTGGAGGCAATGCTTTGCGCCCTGAAGGGTCAGGATATTGTTGCGCCCGAAAGCGTCAGCGGCGGAGAAGTTAAGGAACAGGCAGATTTCGCGGATTTCAACACCGAGGATATCACCTTCACCTACTGCACCGAGTTCATCATCTCCCGGGAAAACAAGAAAGATCCTGAAAAACTCAGAGATTTCCTGTCCAGTTTGGGCGACAGCCTGGTGCTGGTGGATGACGATGAGATCATCAAAGTCCACGTGCACACCAACGACCCCGGTAAGGCACTCCACGAAGCCATTGATTACGGTTCTTTTGTAACCGTGAAGATTGAAAATATGCGCCTGCAGCACACGGAAAAGGTGATGGATAAGCAGGAAGTGGCACAGGAGCCCCAGATCGCAGAGCCGGAAAAGGAAAGCGGTGTGGTATCTGTCTGCGCCGGCACAGGCCTTGCAGAAGTGTTCTCCAATCTGGGCGTGGACGGCATTATTTCCGGCGGTCAGACAATGAACCCCAGCACCCAGGATATTCTGGAAGCCGTCAATAAAGTGCCTGCCCAAACGGTGTATGTGCTGCCCAATAATAAAAATATCATTATGGCAGCCCAGCAGGTGGATGACCTGACGCCCAAGCACGTGGTGGTGATCCCCACCAAGACCGTTCCCCAGGGCGTGACGGCAATGCTCAATTTCAATCCGGAAGGCACAGAAGAAGAAAATGTGGAAGCAATGACCGAGTCTTTGGCAACTGTGGACACAATGCAGATCACATACGCCGCCCGGAACTCTGATTTCGACGGTTACGATATCCATGAGGGCGATTATCTGGCAATTTATGGCAGCGCCCTGTTCGGCACCAGCCAGGATGTGCAGGAACTAGTGAGGAAATTGGCACAAAAAGTTCAGGAAGAAGGCAAGGAATTTATCACCATCTATTACGGTGAGGACATTGAGCAGGCAGAGGCCCAGGTGGCGGCAGACCTGTTTGCAGAAGTTTGCCCCGACGCAGAGGTAACACTCC
>JAZNDD010000159.1:0-4430 GCA_045587865.1 Faecousia sp. | reverse complement strand
AACCGCCCGTTGCAAGCCACCGCAAGGATGAGAGCCGGGCGGGCGATCAATGATCGCCCCTACGAGTGGCTATCGTACCTGTGTGTCATTGCGAGGGCGCGTGCGCCCGTGGCAATCCCCATCATTTTGCATTATAAAAGCCGGCGGCAGATTGCCGCCCCTACATTGCATTTTGCATTCTAATATTGCTCGTTTCCTTCCCTATAACAAAGGCCCGGTGGATTTCCACCGGGCCTTTGTTTTTGGGGGAAAGTGGAGGTGAAATGAAAAAAATCAGGGGATTTTTTATGGCTCAGGGAACAAAAATCCTAAAAAATCTGGGAAAATTGGTTTCCATAATCAAGTTACTACCCCCTCTTATGAAAAGTTACATAATTTTACGAATTATGTCAACGAACTTTGGTCAAACCACAAGATATGGTGTCGGAAATTGCCAGAAACTGTATATTTAGCGCAAAGAGTTTACATAAAAATTCGAACAATTTTATATAAAAAGTTGTCAAAATACCGAGTTTAGCAGAAAAGACTTGACTTTTCCAAAATAATTGTTATAATAGGCTTACAGTCCTTTACAGGATTGTTTTTCTTTGTTACCAATTGATACCGTTTTTTAGACGGAAGTAAGGACGAATGTTTGCGAAAGGAGGTCTATTTCTTGCAACTTATTTTGATCAACAGAAACAGAAAGTTTACCAGGATCGCTGCCGTGCTGATGGTGCTGTTTTGCCTGTCCAGCCTGCTGGCTATGCCCGTGTTTGCCCAAAATACTTATGTGATCACCGACGGTGATCAGGTGACGGTACATACCACCTATGCATCCGATCCGGAAAAAGTCCTCAGTGAGGCAGGATTCTTGCTTAGTGAGGAAGATTCTTATACCACCCAGGCGTCCTGGACCGGCGGTGAGATCACCGTTCAGCGCGCCCAGCAGATCAAAGTTCAGATCTGCGGTGAAACGGTGGAGACTGTCAGCAACGGTGAGACTGTTCAGGCGCTTCTGGAGCGGCTGGGCGTCCCTGCAAGCGACGATTATCAAGTTTCCGAGTCTCTGGACGCTATGACCTATGACGGCTTAGAACTGACTGTGGACTATGTGGTACACCAGACCGAGACCTACACCGTGGAAACCCCCTTTGAAATCACTTACTGCTATGACCCCACGATGGCCGAAGGTCAGGAGCGGGTAGTTACCGCAGGTTCCTGCGGCCAGATGCTGCGTACTGCAGATGTGGTCTATGAGAACTTGCAGGAGAAGAGCCGTACAGTGGTGGAGGAAACCGTCCTGCAGCAGCCTGTCAATCAGGTGATCGCTGTGGGTACCGGCGAGAATGTGGGCGGTGAACAGGGCGTTATCATTGGTGATGGTATCATTATCTTGCCCACCGGCGAAGTACTCACCTATCTGCGGGCAGAACAGTATGTTGCCACCGGTTACAGCCAGTTCAATGAAGGCTGTGACGAAATCACCGCAACCGGTTCTCATGTGCGTCCGGGCGTGGTAGCAGTGGATCCCAAGGTGATTCCCTACGGCACCCGTATGTTCATCGTATCCAATGACGGTGCGTATATCTACGGCATCGGCACTGCTGAGGACTGCGGCGGCGCAATTAAGGGCAACCGCCTGGACCTGTACTTTGAAACCGACCCGGAATGCTTCCAGTTCGGCATTCGTGACTGCACAGTCTATTTCCTGGGCGACGCCAACTGGCGATAATATGGATTGCAAAACTGCCTTTGTGTTGTTATAATGACACAAAGGCAGTTTTTATTTGTTTTTCTGAATGTAGGGCGGGAGCAAACCTTCGCCCTATTGCCGAACAAACACAAATACGAGGTTTTCCTATGATAGATGTATGTAATATTCAGGTGATGAAGCCCCTTTTGGAAGAACACGGGTTTCATTTTTCTAAGGCTAAGGGCCAGAATTTTTTGATCGCCCGGTGGGTGCCGGAGGAAATTGCCCGCCAGTCTGGGGTAGACAAGCGCGTGGGCGTGTTGGAAATCGGACCGGGCATCGGACCGCTGACCCAGCAACTTTGCATCAATGCCGGGAAAGTTTGCGCAGTGGAACTGGATAAGCGCCTGGCGCCCATTTTGGATAAGACCGTTGGAGAATTCCCCAATCTGCAAATTATCTGGGACGATGTGCTTAAGCAGGATGTGAAAGAACTGGTTGCACAGCAGTTTCCCGATTTGCGCCCAATGGCTTGCGCCAATCTGCCCTATTACATCACATCCCCTATTTTGACGGCACTGCTGGAGGCTGAGTGCTTTGAGGCAGTGACCGTAATGGTGCAAAAGGAAGTGGCACAGCGGATCGCCGCCAAGCCCGGTACAGCCGACTACAGCGCCTTTACGGTGTTCTGTCAGTACTATGCAGAGCCTGAGATCTTATTCGATGTGCCTGCCCACTGCTTCCTGCCCCAGCCCAAGGTCACTTCTGCGGTGGTCACCTTGCGCACACGAAAGGAATTGCCCTGGGACATTCACAGCAAGGAGGTTTTCTTCCGCACAGTCCGCTCCAGCTTTGCAATGCGCCGGAAAAAGCTTTCAAACGGTTTGGCATCCGGCTTCCCGGAGCTGGGAAAGGCGGGGGCGGAGGATGTGATCCGCGCCTGCAATTTAAGTGAAAATGTCCGGGGAGAAACACTGGATATTTCTCAGTTTGCAGCCATTGCCAATGAGATCGTAAAACGGAGAGGTTAATATGTACGAATTTTTGCTACTGGATATGGACGACACCATTCTGGACTTTAAGAAGGCAGAGCAGGTGGCGCTGGAAAAGACCCTGCGCTCCTTTTCTTTGGAGCCTACGCAGGAGGTCTGCGCCCGCTACAGCGCAATAAACCAAGGCTATTGGGAGATGCTGGAACGGAAAGAGGTCACCCGGGAGGAATTGAAGGTCCGGCGGTTCGGTGATCTTTTCCGGGAATATGCAATTGCTGCAGACAGCGCCCTTTGCGCAAAGCGGTATGTGGATAATCTTGCCCAGGGTCATTATTTTCTGCCCGGGGCAGAGGAAGCGGTGCGCAGTCTGTCAAAAAAATACAAGCTCTACTTAGTCAGCAACGGCAACACCGATGTGCAGCTGAGCCGAATTGCAAGCGCGGGGCTGGAAAAATATTTTCAGGAAGTATTCATTTCCCAGCAGATGGGTGCAGATAAGCCGGACAAACTGTTTTTTGAACGCTGTTTTGCGAAGATCCCCGGCTTTGAAAAAAGCAAAGCCATCATTGTGGGCGACAGCCTGACCTCCGATATTTTGGGTGGCAGGAACACGGGCATTGCTACTTGCTGGATCAATCCAAAGAAAAAGCCCGCCAGGGCAGATATCCCGGCGGACTATGAGATCGAAGCACTCAGCCAGTTGGAAGCACTGCTGGAAACCTTATAATGTAGGGGCGACCCTCGCGGTCGCCCGTTAGTGGCTCCCTTGTGCAAAGGGAGCTGTCTGCGTAGCAGACTGAGGGATTGTAAAAAAATGATGGGGCACAACCCCTCCGTCAATTGCCTAAAATCGGCAATTGCCACCTCCCCTTCACAGGGGAGGCTCTGGTGGGCGACCGCGAGGGTCGCTCCTACTTTGTTTATAGCTTGACTGTGATGTGGTTACAGAGGGTTATAGAATTGGGTGTGACATTGCAGTCCATTGCCAGCACCTGCACGCCGGCTTTTGTGGCTTCCCGAAGGGCTTCCCCGAATGCCGGATCGGTAACATCGTTGGGATGCAGATATTTTACATCGGACATCTGGATAACAAAAAACACATAAGCGCCGTACCCTTCTTTTGCAAGGGCAGTCATCTCCTTCAGATGCTTTGCGCCCCGCAGGGTGGGGGCATCCGGAAAGGCGCAGACCCCGTCTTTTTCCAATGTGACACCCTTTACTTCCAGAAAACAGAGTTTTCCATCCTTTGTAAAGGAAAAATCAAAGCGGGAACTGCCTTGCTTTGTTTCCGGGCGTAGGTTCTGAATGCTACCTAATCCGCCAGCGGTTAACCATTCTCCCACTGCCCGGTTGGGTGCCTGGGAGTCCATATTGATCAGCCGCCCTTCTTTTTCCACACAGATCAGGTCATACCGGGTCTTGCGGGTGGGGGAGGCAGCATCCAGACACCAAATGGTGGCACCGGGAATGAGAAGTTCCCGGCAGCGGCCGGTATTTTTTACGTGACAAACTTCTTCTTTGCCATCGATTTCAATATGGGCAATGAAACGGTTGGGTCGGGAAAGAAATTTCCCCGGGACCATCCGGGTATACTCCATAGTGATCTCTCCTTTGCTTTTGCTTTATTTTACCGCCTCTTTGGGTTAACTGCAAGTCAAATTTCTGTTTGACAGCTTGTTCGTAGGGGACGCCGCCCCCGGCGTCCCATCTGTATTTTGGGGGTTCGATGCCCCCAAAATACAGAAATATTGGCAAGCTGCAGG
>JAZNDD010000158.1:0-10577 GCA_045587865.1 Faecousia sp. | reverse complement strand
TAGCCATGTCGTTCTGTGAGCCAAGGAGTTGTCTGGGTTGGTTGTCTTCCTAAGACCGCTTGGCCTCCGACTTGGCGAGATCGATGCCTATCTGGACATTGCAAAAAACAGCGGCATCAATGCATTTGTGGTGGATATTATGGATGGCGGTGCCGTGGGCTATGCAGGACCGGTCATGGAGGCCTACAGTCCCTCCTCCGCCAAGGTTGCCTGCAATTCCGTGGAAACATACCGGGCTGCCATTCAGAAGATCAAGGATGCAGGCTTTTACGTGATCGGTCGCATTACCACCTTCAATGATACCCTGTTGATCAAGGATCACCCGGAATATGCCATTACCGACACTGCAGGAAATCCTCTGCGTCTCTCCGGAGAGCATTGGCCCTCCGCCTACAACCGGACTGCATGGCAGTACAAGGTGGATCTGGCCGTGGAGGCAGTGGAGCTGATGGGTTTCCACGAGATCCAGTTTGACTATGTCCGATTCCCGGACAGCACCTGGCGCTATGAAGATGCAGGCACCATTGATTTTCGCAATACTTATTCGGAAACCAAGGCACAGGCGATTCAGCGGTTTTTGATGTATGCCACCGATCGGATCCACGAAAAAGGTGCGTATGTGAGCGCAGATGTTTATGGGGAAAGTGCCTATAACTATGTTACTGCCTACGGTCAGTACTGGCCTGCCATCAGCAATGTGGTGGATGCCATCAGCGGTATGCCCTATCCGGATCACTTCAGCGCATCCGGCTCCTGGCGTCCCTGGGAGCATCCCTATGACACCTTGTATAGTTGGGGCCAGTGTGTAGTTGCCCGCCAGGGAGAAACTGCCACACCGGCAGCAGTACGCACCTGGATCCAGGCCTATAATGCGATCCGGGAGCCTTATAACCACTACGGTCCGGACCAGGTCGCCGCCCAAATAAAGGGCTTGCGGGATTCCGGCTGTACCGGCGGTTATATGACCTGGAACAGCGGCTCGTCACTGGATAAATACCGGGAACTAATGCCTGCTTTTACTTCCGGGGAGGGTGCTTAACCTATAAAACGCTTGTATAATCCTTTTTTCTATGATATATTGAACTTAAGATAAAAATAAAAAAGGAGGAATCTTTATGAAACTGCGAAAATTACTAGCAACTGTGTTGAGTGTGCTGCTTTTGCTTAGTTTTGCCGGCTGCGGTGCAGCGATGGACAAATCGGAAGCCAACGGAATGGTCTCACCGGGCGTTGCCGGCGATGACTTTATGGTCAAAGAGGAAGTTTCCGCAGATGCAGAAAGTTCCTCCAGCCTGCCGGAAAACCGCAAGCTGATCCAGACTGCCAATATGCAGGTGGAAACGGAAGATTTGGACACGGTGCTCCAGCAGGTGGAAAGCCGCGTTGCCCAGTTGGGTGGCTATATTGAATCTTCCAATGTGCAAAACGGCAGTGCCTACAGTGGAAGACGATACCGCTATGCGTATCTTACCGTCCGTGTCCCTGCCAAGGATCTGGATGTCTTTGTGGATCAGGTGGGAGAAGTGTCCAATATTGTTTCCTCTGCGAAAACCGTGGAGGATGTGACACTGAACTATGTGGCAACGGAAAGCCGTATGAAAGCGCTGCAGACCGAGGAGGCGCGCTTGCTGGAACTGCTGGCACAGGCAGAAACAATGGAAGATCTGCTGACGGTGGAAGCCCGTCTTACGGATGTTCGTACCGAGTTGGAGCAAGTGACGACTGCACTGCGGGTATTTGACAATCAGGTGGACTACGCTACCATCGAACTGAATATTGAGGAAGTTAAGGAATACACCGAGACCACTGAGCCGGAAACGGTGTGGCAACGGATCTCCCAAGGGTTTACAAAGAGTCTGAAGGGCGTGGGTAACTTCCTGAAAGAACTGTTTGTATTTATTATTGTGGCAAGTCCCTATCTGGTGCTGATCGCGGCAATTGTGCTGATTGTGGTGTTTACCATTCGCTTTTTCGTCCGCAGAAAAAGAAACAAGCGGGCAAAGGAAAGGAAATTGAGAAACGCCGAAAAAGAAAATAAAGAGGATGTATAAAGCGCATCCATAAGAATTTGGTTGATTTTTCAGGAAATTGATGTTAAATTGTAACCAGTAAGAAAAAGACTTAAGGGTTCAAAGGAGGACATCAATATGAAAAAAACAATCGGTATTTTGATCACTGTGTTGGTTTTATGGGCGTTGGCTGTTTCTGCATTGGCGGCAGTTGCCCCTCCGGAATTTATTACAAATACTTTGCCGGAAGGCGTGGTGGATGCACCCTATAGTGTGAAGATCGAAACCACCGACCCCAACGCTACTTTTGACCTTTACAATAATGAAAAGGAAAGCGATTTCAACAAGACCGGCCTGGTTCTCACCCTCCACGGCCAGATTGAAGGCACACCGGTAAAGGCGGGTATTTATACGTTTACCGTCAGTGCCACCGGCGAGGGTGGCAAGCGGTATATGACCTATACCCTGACCATTAAAGATGCACCGGCAACCACCGCAGCAACCACTTTGCCGGAAGAAACCACTGCAGCACCGGCAACCACCGCACCTGCAGAAAACACCGTACCTGCAACGAAACCTGCAGATCCGGATGCGGGAAACCGCACAGATGTCTTGCCCTGGTGGGGCATTGCGCTGATCGGCGTAGGTGTGGCCGCAACGGTGGCAATCGTTGTGGTCCTGGCAGTAACCAAGAAGAAATAAGGAAACATCCCCGACGAGCAATTCGTCGGGGATTTTATTGATGCATTACGCAAAGAAACTATAAGGAATAAAGTACATACGGATGCCGGAGGCTGCGTTCACATCTGACACATTCTTCTCCAGGGTTACCAGGTATTCCTTAATTCTGGACTGACGCACAGAAGCAAGGACCATATTGATACTTTCCTTAATGGAATCCGCACGGCCGGACCGGAGGGCACTCATACACAACTCCAGAATCTGAGGATTGACATATTCCGGTCCAACGGGACAGTTGGGATAGTCTATATAGTGATTATACAGTTCCAGAGACAGGCTGGCATAATATTCTTTGAATTTGTTTAGTTTTTTCCGGTTGTTTACTTTCATCAGGATGCCGCCGGCGATCATAGCCAGACCGGGAATCAGGAAGAGGATCAAAAACGGCCAGGGCGGTTCGTTGTCGCTGAGCAAAATCAGGGAAAATAACAGACCCAGAGTTGCCGCAATACAGCCCCAGACCAGAAGTGCACTTTTCGCACCCTGGGCAAAATAGTTCACGCGCTCACATACAGCATCATAATCCCGGAATTGACCGGATTTTTGGGCAAAGTGATCATAGACATTGGAAAGGGTTTCCAGTTCTGCCTTCCGGGTGCCTTCCTTTTGCATCTGATACTGTGCCTGAAGATCTGAAAAATTAGGTTGTGCTGGCTTTGGGGCTTCCGGTGCAGGGGTGGAAGCAAGCGGCTTTCCGCAGATGTTACAGAACAGATGGCCCTCTGAAACACTGTTGCCGCAGTAAGGACAAAACATAAGGCAAGCCTCCTTTATATAGATTCTAAAATCATTTTACCAGTTCCAGGGTCGGCTGTCAACACAAGGAATAATTTAATTGACAACCGGATGGGCACACTGTAAAATAATACATATTACAAAATAAGGAGTTTTCACTATGGCAGCAAAAATCAGAATTAAATGTCCCCACTGCAACGAGGTCAACAATGTTCCGGCCAGTGCGACCCAGTGCCCCGAATGCCATCAGCCTGTTCAGACGGTGAATCAGGGCTATCTTTATCTTTATCGTCAGGGCTCCCCTTACGGCGTTGCCGGTGGCTTTGGCATTTATCTCAATGGCGTGCCCTTTGGCCATATTGGCAATAAGGAACTGCTTTGCTTCCCCCTGCCTTACGGAACCTACAATATCCACTGTGCGGCAGGTATGAGCCGTAAGTGCGAGGATCTGCAGGTAACCCTTTCTCCGGAAAGCAATGTTGCCTATACAAAGGTACATATCAGACCGGGATTTTGGGCTAACTCCTTTGTGGTTGAGTATGTAGACCCCAATCTTCTGGACCTGTAATCAGAAAGGAATTGAAATTATGAAAAAGGTCTTATCGTTGGGTTTGGTGCTTGTTATTTTGCTTGGCTGTTGCGCTTGCGGAGCAAGCAATGAGGATGTGCGGGGCGAAATTATCCAAAATGTGCCTGCCACCACGGCAACACCGGAAACCACTGCGCCGGCTCCGGAATTTTCCTTGGGTCAGACTGCCAACAATACTTATATCAATGAATATCTGGGTATGCAATGCACCTTGCCGGAAGAATGGGTCTTCTATACAGATGAGGAGATCCTGGCGCTGAACAACATAGTTGGCAATGTGCTGGATGAGGAGATTGCCCAGAAAATTCAGCAAGCAAATGTTATTTACGATATGTATGCCGGCGTTCCCGATAGCGGATATAGTGTGAATGTGACTCTGGAAAAGATCAATCCCATTCAATTGCTGACCGTCGATTTACAGCAGGTGTTGGAATCTCAGATCGAGACGATTGAAACGTCCTATGACAGTATGGGTTACACCAACACCACCGCCCGGTATGGAAAAGTGACGGTAGACGGCGAGGCGTATGACGGACTGTATATTACTGCCAATATCCAGGGTCTGAACTTCTACGGTGTCAGTTTTGCTTTCGTAAGGGGAAATTATATGGCAAATATTTGCGTTACATCTTTGGCGGAAGATACAACCGGCGAGATTTTAGGATATTTCACAATTGACTGATTAAATAATATATATTGCTCCGCCCATCGTCAGATGGGCGGATTTCCTATTGCTTTTTGGGAGGTATAATGCTACAATTATAAAGGAAAATTATGGAGATTATCTCTAAAAGGAGTTTTTATATGATCATCGAGCAAAGAATAAGGGATTTTGAACGGCTTGGCTTTGGTATGTTCGTCCACTTTGGCGCATACAGCACACTGGGCAAGGGCGAATGGTCAAAGTTTTCCCTGGACATTCCCTGGGAGGAGTATAATAAAGCGGTCAGCAGTTTCTGCCCCAAGGAAGATTGGGCAGAGCAGTTGGTTCTGGCGGCAAAGGGTGCAGGATGTAAATACATAACCTTGACCACCCGCCATCACGACGGTTTTTCCCTGTATGATACCTGTGGGCTGAACACCTACGATGCACCCCATATCTGCGGCAGAGATATTGTGCGGGAATTTGTGGATGCCTGCAATCAGCACGGCATTATCCCCTTCTTCTATCATACGCTTCTGGATTGGCACGAGGAAAGTTATCAGGAGAATTTCAAGGAGTATCTGGTATATCTGAGAAAGAGTATAGAGATCCTGTGCAAAAATTATGGCAAGATCGGTGGATTGTGGTTCGACGGAATGTGGAATAAGCCGGAGGAGGACTGGGAAGAGGACGCCCTCTATGGCACCATCCGCAAATACCAGCCTCAGGCAATGATCATTAACAACACCGGCCTGCACCGTCGGGGTGAGGCGGGACATATTGAACTGGACAGTGTCACCTTCGAGCGTGGCAGACCGGATGCGATCAATATGGAAGGCGCTCCCAAATACCTGGCCAGAGAAATGTGCGAGACCTTTGCAAGCCACTGGGGTTATGCGGAAAATGACTTTAATTTCAAATCCCTTGTAAATATCATTAACAGTTTTGCCATTTGCCGCAGATTCAGAACAAACCTGTTGCTCAATGTAGGCCCGAAGGGTGACGGCACGCTCCGAACTATCGATAAAGGTATGCTGGAGATCGTGGGACAGTGGGTCGCCTTAAATGATGAGGCTCTTCACGATCCTGCACCCACCGGCATTATCATTGAAGATAAGCCCTATAACTTCCTGTTGCAAAACGGCAAGCATTATTACTTGTTCCTGGCTGACCTGAGCGTTAAGGGCAACGCCGATGTTACCATCAATCAGGAATTGAACACCACCAACATCTTCTCCTTTACAGAGAAAATCAAATCGATTTGCTGGCTGGATAATGGAGAACCGGTGGACTTTACCCAGACAGAAGACAAAGTGAATGTGCAACCGGAGCCCTTCCGCTACGGAAGCGACTATGTGATCCGGATCGCAAAGATTACAGTAGAATAAGAAAAAAGCCGTTCCCCTGTAGAAATTTACCCTGTGTAAAATTCTACAGGGGAATTCCACTGCCGGGAGAGAGGCAAAACGCAAGAGTAGGTGTCCTGTTCGGGTGATCCTGTGATATAGTTTGGACAGATTGCGCGAAAGGCAGGATTCCTATGAAAAAAATTAAAATTGTGGCAGACTCCTCTGCCAATGTGCAGGCGCTGGATAAAATTCCCTTTGCATTGGCGCCTCTGAAGATTAACACGCAGCAGCAGACCGGACTGACCTTTATGCTGGAATCCCTAAATAATTTTGCCGCCAACGGAAGAGTTTCTCCGGCAGTTGCAAAAATTGCCGGTGTTCTGGGAATTCGCATCGTGGGTAAGGCAAGCGATCAGGGCACACTGGAACCAACGAACAAATGCCGGGGTGAAGCAAGGGCCATTGAGGCGCTGGTAAAAAATCTGGCACAAGGGGGACTTTCTACCGGTAAGGTGCGTATTGCCCACTGTCGCAACGAAACTGCCGCAAAAACACTGACAGAAAAAATAAAAGCCGCTTTCCCGGCAGCAGAGGTGCGGACCACAAAATGTCTGGGTCTTTGCAGTTATTACGCAGAAAAAGGCGGTATGCTGGTAGGCTTTGAGAAATTCTAAGCGCATAACAAGCAGGAGGTGACTGATGAAATGTCACCTCTTGTTTGTCGGGGCGACCAACATTGCTCTGTCAAATTATGTTTTTTTCTTGTGTATTTTGTCATTATGTTGTATAATAACCAACGTATAACATACCGAACTGGGAGGTGCAATGTGAAAAAGCAAAAAAATAACACCGTTCCAAAGCCAAGCGCTGTTTTGCTGTTTGTCATATTTAAGTCACTGAAGTTTGTATATTTTCTGTGTGGCGTGCGGATGAAATCCATCAACAAGGTGGGCAAGCCGGAAGGTCCGGCGATCATCCTGTGTACCCACGGCTCATTTATCGACTTTGTTTTTGCGGCAGATCTGCTGGGTAAATACAGACCCAATTTTGTGGGTGCAAGACTGTATTTCTACGATAAGTTCCTGCGCCGGATGCTCAAGGCACTGGGCGCATTCCCCAAAAGTATGTTCACTCTGGATACCGCCAGCACCAAAAATTGCTTGCGGGTTCTGAAAAACGGGGGAATTTTGGGAATGATGCCGGAGGCACGCCTGTCCACAGCCGGTCGGTTTGAGGACATTCAGGAAAGCACATTCTCCTTTATTAAAAAGTCTGCAGTTCCCGTTTATACGGTGAATTTCTACGGTGACTATCTGGCTGACCCCAAATGGGGCAAAGGTTTCCGCCGGGGCGCACGGGTAGAAGCCGTGCTGGATATTTTGTACACGGCAGAGGATGTGAAAAGCCTTTCTGTTGCCCAAATTAAAAAGGGCGTAGAACAGCGGCTGTACTACGATGATTTTGCCTGGCTTGCGGGAAGACCGGAGATCAAATACCGTTCCCGCCGTCTGGCAGAGGGGCTGGAAAATATTTTGACCGTTTGCCCTGTGTGCGGCCAAAAGCACACCATCACCACAAAAAAAGACAAGGTCTTCTGTGAAACGTGCGGCTACCTTACATCTCTCGATAACCGCTACGCCTTCACCGGCGATTTCCGATTCCAAAATCTTTCCCAGTGGTACGATTGGCAAAAAGGACTTTTGCAGGAGGAAATTGCAGAAAACGCCGATTATCAAATGGTTTCCAAGGTGGAACTGCGCCTGCCCAGCAATGGCAGGGGACTGACCCGTCCCGGCGGTCAGGGCGTTTGCACCCTCAGCCGGCAGGGCCTGAACTATCAGGGAACCAAGGATGCAGAAACGGTGGATATCACTTTCCCAGTGGACCATATTTACAGACTGCTCTTTGGGGCAGGTGAGAATTTTGAACTGTACAACGGCACAGAGATTTTGTATTTTGTGCCGGAAGAAAAAAGATCTGCGGTGGATTGGTATACAGCATCTATGATTCTGTATGACGAAAGAAAATCAGAAAAGGAGTGATTACCATCCAAACGAAAGAAAAACCGATGAAAACGGAAGAAAGATCCTCTTCCGGTATCAGCCTGCGTGCCTTTTTGGTGGTAACGGTAGTGCTTCTGGCAATTTTGTTTTTGTGCGGTTCCCTGTCCTATTTTATCCCCCAGGGTTCTTTTGAACGGGATGTGGACAATAACATTATTCCTGGCACTTATCAGGCTGGGGAAATTGAAGGCATTTCCTTTGGCCGTGTGCTCACTGCACCGGTTCGTGTGTTCGCTTCGGAGGATGCACTTTCCATTATTATGATCAGCGCATTTTTGCTGATTATGAGCGGTATCTTCCATATTTTGGAGGAAACTGGCGGCGTTAAAACCTTAGTTACCAATATTATGAGCAAACTCCGGGACCGGGGTGGTCCGGTGGTTTGCATTACGGTTTTGATCTTTATGCTCTTCGGCAGCCTGTTCGGTATGTTCGAAGAACTGGTCACATTGCTGCCGCTGATCATTGTGTTTATGCTGTCAATGAAAATGGACACAATGGTGGGTGTAGGCGCCTGTATGCTGGCGGCTTGCTTCGGCTTTTCCACAGCGATCACCAATCCTTTCTCTGTGGGTACCGCTGCCCAGTATGCGGGAATTCCGGTATCTTCCGGTGCCTGGCTGCGGATCATCTTCTTTGGCATCGTTTATTTGATCGTATGCCTGTGGCTGATGAACTACATCCACAAAATCGAGCGCAATCCGAAACTTTCTCCCACTTACGCATCCGATGAAAAGCGGCGGCAGAATCTGAGCCAGGAAATGGGCAACACCCCGGAAAATCAGAAGAAGATCTCCCGGGTGTACGGCGCATTCTTTGTAATTCAGGGAATTTTGCTGGTGGCAGTTGCCTGCATCCGTTCCATTTCCGGATTTGCTATTCCCATTTTGGCGGCAAGTTTTCTAATCACGGGCCTGATTTCCGGCTGTATTGTAGCAGGCAAATTCTGGCGGGTGCTGGGAATGTTTTTTAAGGGTGCTGTGGGTATGATCCCGGCAGTGCTGATGATCGCAATTGCATCCTCTGTGAAACTGGTGATGGTGGAAAGCAATGTGATCGACACGGTAATGCAGTATGTGATGGATCTGCTGGACGGCAAAGGTCGGTTTGTAACGATATTGCTGATCTATGCACTGATCTTGTTCCTGCAACTGTTCATCGGCTCTGCATCTGCCAAGATCTTCCTGGTGATGCCCATTGTACTGCCGATTACCAATGCAATGGGAATTTCTCCCCAACTGGTGATTTTGGCTTACTGTATGGCAGACGGCTTTACCGATGTGATCCTGCCCACCAATCCTGTGCTGCTGATTGGATTGTCTATGGCAAAAGTTTCCTATTGGAAATGGCTGAAATGGACCTGGAAACTACAACTGCTTCTGTTTGTCATTTCCATTTTTGTGCTGTGGTTTGCAACTTTGATCGGTTATTAAGAGGTGATTCGCGTGTACAAATACGAAACGCATCTGCATACAGCACCGGTAAGCCTCTGCGGAAAAGCAGGGGTAGAGGAAAGCCTGACTTTTTATAAGGAAATGGGTTATGACGGCGTGTTTGTTACGAACCATTTTCTCGATGGTAATATGAATCGGGACTACAAGCAAGCCCCCTATGAAGAAGCGATCAACTTTTACTTTTCGGATTATGAAAACGCGCTGGAAATTGGAAAGAAGATCGGCATCAAGGTGTTTCTGGGCGTGGAACTTACCTACAAAGGCACTGATTTTCTGATCTATGGACTGGATAAGGCATGGTATCTTGCGCATCCGGAAATTATGGAAATGAAGAAAAGCGAGGAACTTGCCTTTATAATGGAAAGCGGCGCGCTGGTGATCCAGGCGCATCCATACCGGGAAGCGGGGTATATAGACCATATCCGCCTGTATCCCAGACAGGTCCACGGCGTGGAAGTGTGCAATGCTTATCGGACAGACCTGGAAAATGCAATGGCAAAAGCCTATGCCGAAGGTTATGGTTTGCTGGAAATTGCCGGTACAGATAACCATTGGGCAGGAAATGCAAAAGCCCTGGCAGGTGTCTATACAGATACGCCCATCCAGGATGAACAGGACTTTATAAAGCGCGTTCTGAGCAAGGAAACAAAAATCTTCCACCAGAGACTGAAATAATAAAAAGTCGTGTTGCAAAGCGCAACACGACTTTTTTATCTACGGATGTTAGCCAAACAGGATGGGAAGAAACTGACAGCACAGAACAACAGCAATCAGCGCCAAAGGATAGGTAGCCGCATAAGCGGTTGCCACAGACTCAGTCTTTGCAGAGGAGATCAGCGCACCCAGGGCGGGGGTGCTGGTCATACCGCCGCAGATAGAGCCCAGGGCGTTGAGCACATCCAGCTTTGCCACCAGCACAGCCAGAATGTAGCCGATGATCATAGGAACCAGTGTCATTGCCACACCCCACAGGAACAGGGCCACGCCCTGGTCC
>JAZNDD010000157.1:0-17699 GCA_045587865.1 Faecousia sp. | reverse complement strand
CGTGTCATTGCGAGGAGCGAAGCGACGTGGCAATCTCAAAAACCAGCCTTGTACCAGGAGATTGCCACACCAGTGTGCGCACTGGTTCGCAATGACATGCGTTTTAATTACCTGTTCGTCAAACAGAAATTTGACGGTTTTGACAGGAATGTATACGCTCAATAACATTTCAGGTTTCTTTACAGCCACCTACTCTTGTCGCCAAGGCGACATACAGAATTCGCCAGAGGCAAACATATCGATAACAGGAGATTGCCACGGGCGTAAACGCCCTCGCAATGACACGCAGGTACGATAGATTTTCGCATCTGTCTTTCCTATATAAAGAACAATCGCGGTGCACCAGGCACCGCGATTGTTTCTCATCTGTCTAAAATATTCGCTGTTACTTCTTGGTAATGGATGTAATGTGAGGATAGGGACCATCATACCAATACAAGAATCCTTCTATATCTACCGTATCGCCAACTTGCAAGGACTGTACTGTGGTATACACATCGGAATCCGTTCCGGTCAGATAAACTTCCACACAGAACTCATAGTTTATACGGTGACGAGAAGCCGTAATATAGATATCATTACCAGGCTCGCCGTTCTTATACGCAATTTGCTCGATCTTCATACTCCTGAAAGAAACCAGCATACTCTGATAATCTATCAGCGAACTGTTGTCCAAAAGACCGGTAACATCCACCGGCTCTGCAACATAGGTATCGCCGTCATTAATAATTTGAATCTGTCCTTCCGTAATCTCGTGCTGACCCATCCAGACGGTCTTGTAGCCTGTTACACGAATTTTTGTGCCCGGAACCAATTGGGTTGCCATTTCTCTGGAGCAGGCTGCATTATGCACATAGTAACCGCCATCATAACTCTGCGCATAGATGATTATGGTGTCTTCCCACCATTCCTGCGTTGCCTGAACATAAGCCTCGATCGTAACCAGTTCGCCCTCATCTGCAGCCATATAGGCATCGTGGTTCATAACCTCTGTGTCACCTTCAAATTCCATCATAAAGTTTTTCAGCATTACGGCGCACTCTGCACGGGTAGCATTGCCCAACGGATCCAGGCGGAAAGTGGAAATATCTGCACCTGCAGTTCCTTTACCACCCAGGATCTTATTGGTAACAGCCCAGTTCATTCCATCTTTTGCATAGTCAGAAACCAGGTTGCCATCTGCAAATACATCAATTCTCCCTTCTTCTGCATACAGGGAATAACCCTTCATCTGGGCATAGCGGTAAAGCATCACAGCCAGATCCTGACGGGTAATTTTCATTCCCACGCCGAACTTGCCGTTGCCCATTCCCATTACAACGCCTACATCGTTTGCCCAGAGAACTGCTTTTTTGTACCAATCATCCTTCACATCCGGGAACTTGTTTTCAATGGTTACTTCCGGTCTTCCCTCTGCATTGTAAAGCACCTGCACAAATTCCTCTCTGGTCAGACGGCTGTTGGGGTCGAATTTCACATCGCCGTTGCTATTGGAACCTTTACCGGTCATCAGGTCATTTTCGTATACATAGAGCACCGGGGCAAACTGCCAACTGTCACTGCTCACATCGCCGAAGGTGGCATAGCACAACTGGCAGTGTACATTGTGTGCAAAGATATGCTTGCTGTTTGATGTGCGGATATCGCCGCAATGATCACATTTTGCATCGCAGGATGTGCTGTAACTGTGGCTGTAATCGGTATAACGGGTGGCTCCGCAAATGTTGCAGGTAGTATCACAACTTCCACCGTATGTGTGGCTTACGGAACGGGTTTCGCCGCACTTGTTGCAGGTGGTATCGCAATCATTATCGTAGGTATGGTTGCACAAACCGACGAAGGAATGAAAGCCCAGACCGTTCAAGCCAAAGCCCAGGTACTCATCGCAATACAAATCCCAATACTGGCACAGGATGCGCATTGCGCTATTCATTATGTCCGAAAAGACGCCAGCGGTAATGTAATAACTGCTATTATTAAAGGGCAATACAGTTTCGGTTGTATAAGAGCCAATGTTCACAGAAACAATTTGTGATACGCCATCCAACAACTCGCCGTTGTAGTAATACTCAACCACACCATCTGCAGATACATATCTGCTTGAACTTGTCAAAACAAATTCCAACAGCACACCACAATCGATGGTGTCGGTGTGCAGGCTCAAATACTGGAATTTAATTCCGGACGGTTCATTGATGGCGGAGAAATAATATTCTGAGCCGTCGTCAGTTTCCAGCCATTCAATAATTCTAACATATCCGTCTTCGTCCGTTACGCCATTGTTGTTGATGTGATTACGCAGTATTGCATAATTGGAACTGCTGGACCTTGCCAGAGTGCCTGCATTTAAGGGGATTTGGTTGGGGTTTTTCGGAGCAGTCAGGGCTGCTGCCGCCTTTTCCTTTTCCGCTGCAACGACTTCGCTAAGGGGCTGTTCGCTTTCTGCGGAAACAATCACAGGTAACATGGTTGCCAGCAAACACAAAGTCAAAATCAGGGCTGCCAATCGTTTAAAACCTTTCATAACAGATCCTCCTTGTTATATAACCTTTATGCAACAGGTGCAATGCGCCCTGCTACACTTTCTATTTTAACATCAACCATTGAATAATTCAAGTTTAATTTCACTCGTTAAATATGGGTTGATTGGGCTGACGCACTCTCGCAATGACACGCAGGTACGATAGCGCGCGTAGGGAACGGCCTGTGTGCCGTTCCTTGCAACCCCCCAATCTCCTGCGTTTACACAAAAAATAAGGAACGGCACACAGTCCGTTCCTTACATAGGATTTTAATAAATATTTGCTGTCGGGGCTGTCTCATGCATTTTGAGCCAGTCCATTTTTCACATTTCTTCGCCGAAAATCTCCACGCCGCCAGAAGTTAGTCCGGGGATCAGTTTGAAGTTTTCCACCGTCTCCCCTTCGGTGACAGAAACGGTAATATAGGTGTCCTTATTTTGCTGATAGCCATCAGCCCAGGCTTTTGTAAACGCCACATCCGCCACTGCGTAGACATCTGTTTCCTGCCCGTCCCAGGTCATTTTTACCTGAACACGCACCTGTGCACCGGATTGGAGCAGTTCATAAAATACTGCAAAGTTTTCCACATCCACCCGAAACCAGTATTTATGATTGCCGGTAACTGCCTTGGGCGTTACCGTCACACAGAAGAACCGGTAGCCACCCAATGCACTGTCGTAGACAGGCAGGTGGCTGTTTTTTGCGCTGATTAGGTTGCCATCCGTTTCTGTGATTTTCAGAAGTCCGCTGACCTCAGCACTGCTATCCAGAATGACACTGCTGCCATAAGTCTGCACAGAACCGGCGGTCAGTGTGTGGCCGTTCAGGTCCAGTGTTACACCGGGTGTCAGAATCACATCTTCTTCCACCGCATCCACTTGCAGGGAAAGTGTCTGTCCCACTTGGGCAACCTCCACTGCATCAGACAATGTGGCATAATTTCCGATGGCATTGCCCTCTGTGTCCGTAAGCATAATGGTGATGGTCTTACCGCACTGGGTACACACATTGCCCACCGCCTGAATATGCTCGCATTGGATAACTGTTATAGGAAAGGTAGCAGTATTGCCCTGATAAGTAACGGTAATTGTCTTTTCGCCTGCGGTAGTGCTGTCAAAACCGGTGAGGGTGTACTCTGTAATCGGAACCGTTTTGCCGTCGGACCAGGTTTCTGACACAGTAAGTCCGGTGGTATCCAGTTCTTCCCCGATCCAGTATTGGGTCTTATCTGGCATAGTTGTGATCTGGATACCGGTTAGTTCCACAGTTTTTATCGTCACAGTAAACTTTGCGGTGTACCTTAGTTTATAGCGCAATGTGATTGTTTTTGTTCCTGCAGAACTACTGTTAAAACCAGAGTCCGCCCATCCACTTGTAACCACTTCTTTGCTTCCGTCCGAATATAACACATACACGGAAAGTCCGGAAAAGTCCTTCTTTTCCCCCACAAAATACTCAGTTTTTGCAGGCAACGTATAAATTTCGATACCCGTTATGGTGGATGTTGTGGGTGCCTTAACTTCCACATTCAGGACTGCAAATACGCCCTCATATTCCACAGTAACCACTTTCGTTCCTGCAGATGTACTGCTAAACCCGGAAACCGTATATCCTTCTGTCACTTGCTTTATGCTGCCATCCGAGTAGGTCAGTGTTAAGACCAAGCCTGTAGTATCCAACGGCTCTCCGATCCAATACTCTGTTTTTTCCGGCGGCGTGCTGATGACGATGTCGATTAAATAGCGTTCTTCCACATATACGGAAAATTCTGTTGCGACCTCTCCATAGATAACCGTAACCGTTTGCCAGCCTGCAAGTGCGCTGTTATAACCGGTCACTGTAAATCCTTCGGTAATCTGGGCTGTTGCACCGCCTAAGTAGGTTACAAGCAGGGTAAGCCCCGTAGTGTCCAGTGGCTCTCCTGTATAGTACTCCGTCTTTTGGGGCAGTGTAACAATCTCGATGCCGATGGCTTCCAGTTTTTTGACTGTAACGGTATAGACTGCGGTCGCACCCTGATAGGAAACCGTCAATGTCTGCTTCCCCACAACACTGCTGTCAAAGCCAGAAACCGTAAAGCCTTCGGTGCGTTCCGCTGTGTCGCCATTGCAGTAAGACACAACCAGCGTCAGTCCGGCAGTTTCCAGCGGTTCTCCTTCCCAATATTCGGTCTTTTTGGGTAACCGCAAAATACTGATACGGTTCACTTCCAACTGCTTGACTGTGACTGCAAAGGTGGCAGTTTTTCCCATATAGGAAACAGTCAGGGTCTGCTCTCCAGCAATCGCACTGTTATAGCCGGAGACTGTAAACCCATCAATGATTTCTTTTGTATTTCCGTCAGAATAGGTAGCAAGCAAAGTCAGACCGGTGGTGTCCAGCGATTCCCCGATCCAATACTGTGTCTTGACCGGCAAATAGCCAATGGCAATGTTGGTGATTTCCGACCTGATGACCGTAACGGTAAAGGTATCTGTTGCACCCATATAGGTAACTGTAATCGTCTGCCGGCCGGCAACCTGGTTGTTATATCCGGAAAGGGTAAATCCCTGGGTGATCTCCTGGGTGCTGCCATCAGAATAATGGGCGGCTAAGCGCAATCCTTCGGTTTGCAGTTGCTCTCCCAGCCAATACTCTGTCCTGCACAAGGAAATGATCTCGATGCTATTTAGCACCGCTTCCTCAGAGACCGCCGTAACCGACGGTATTGCAGGCAGCATTGTTGCCAAAAGGCATACGGCAAGCGCCAAAACTGCCAATCGTTTCATTCTTTTCATATTCCTATCTCCCTGTAGAATAGAATATTTTTTCTTTACCTTTTATTATGGCATCTGGTACTATATTTGTCAAGAAATTGCCAATTCAAGCAAAGGCGCGTGCAGTGCACGCGCCTTTTTTTACTGTAAAATCATTTTTCCGAAGTGGGCGGGTTGGTGGAAGCTGGGTTCCGGCAGGTCCACCACATTCCAGGAGATAAAATGGGGCTTGACCGTTTCGTCGCCGCACTTGTAGGAATTGGCATAAATCGTCATACCGGACTTTAATGCATAGCCGGGGAAGAAAATCCGGATCAGATCCACCGGGATCTTGTAAAACACTTCCCAGCCATCTTCCGTGTAATTCCACTTCTTTTGCAGGTATGCATCCTCACCCTCCGGTGCAAGGCGCACAAAATTCTCAGAACTGTAGCCAAAGCCAATGAACATCTGGCCGTTGGGGTTGATCTCCAGATTAAAATAGCGCATATCTTCTGCCACCGGACGGAAGAAAAACTCCATACAACTATCCTCGCACACCATACTCAGAGGTGCCGTCAATTCTGCCCGGATATTCGTTTCCCAGGCGCGCAGATGGACATAAATGCCCGTTTCATCATAGCAAATCTGGCTTTTCATTTTAATGTCCAGCGGCTCGCACCACTGATAGTTATCCACATCCAATGCGGGGATCTTGCCCCAGTCCGGTGCGCCGGAAATCTTGGTGATTGTATAATTTCTCATAATCCGCCTCCTTGTTAAGTGAGACTATTATACTGTTCTTTTCCGGTTTTGTAAAGGCAGATTATGTGGCGTTTGCAGAGGGGTCCATTCGCACTGTAACCACAGTGGCATCGTCCTCGCCGCTTAACTGACTGACGGTGAGCAACCGGGTCGCCAGTTCTCCCGGCGGCAGGTCTGCACCGCTGACACAGCAACGCAGGGCTTCCTCCTCGCCCACCCCGTCACTGACCATAAACAATGTCTGCCCACGGCGCAAATTCAGCCGATAGCAACTTTCCTGACAATCTGTTACCGAAAGTCCCGGAGGAGGACCTGGGGTTCCGATTTTTTCTGCCCCGGTTTTACTGACCAGATAGGACGGGGCTGCGCCCCATTTATACAAAGAAACATCTCCTTTATCCAGTTGCAGTTCTGCCAGATCCACGGTCACCGCCCCGGCCCGTTCCCGCAAAGCGCACAAACTGTTCAGGCTGCGCAGGGCATATTCCGCAGGGTAGCCGGCAGAAAGTAACCGTTTTAGTACAAAAACTGCGGTTTTTCCCTCCTGCACCGCACCCAGACCGGTGCCCATACCGTCGCACAGAAGTACATAGTACCTGCCCACTGTTCCTGCAAAGCGCTGGAAACGGTCGCCGTTTTCCGGCTCCGGACGGTTGCCATAGACCCGAATTTGAGGTGTATAATAAGCCCCTTTCCCTTCCGGATGGCGGGGCAGTTGATCTGCCAGTTCCTGCAAATACTCTGACAAAAACCGATACTGCTGGATCACTGCCGCCCGGTATTCCCGCTGCCGTTCCCGGTCTGCCTGAATGGAGCGCAGTTGTTCTTGACTGCGGTGCAGTTCTGCCAAAAAGCGACCGCTTTTGCGACAATTGATGGGGATCTCCTCCACTGTCAGCAGGGGCTTGTGAAGAATCGGTCCCGGTAATTGGGCGATCCGTTTGCTATCCTTGCAACTTTTTCGGCAAGGGCAATTTCCGCAAGCCCGCTCTGCGGCTCTTGCCACCAGTGCCCCTTCATCCACCGGCACCATCGGCACTTCCAGCAACAGTTGTTCCGTCTGTGCCAGAACACTGGCTGCCATTTCCAGCCGCACCTGTGCAGCGCCAGTCTCACCCCGCCGGTGTGCCACCTTGCCGGATGCGGGCAAAAAGCCTCCGATAATACCGCCCAGCAACAGCCCCGGCAAGGGTATTAAATCGAATTTCCCCCACAGGGCCATTACACTCAAATACAAAAATCCCGGCGCAAGTTTTGATGCCAGGGGGCTTTTTCGGGGCAACAGTCTGACAAAATAGGAAAGGGTCATCACTGCCGTCATGGGGATCTGGGTCACCTGCGCAAGGTCCAGTGCCAGCCCTGCCAATGCTGCCGCCGGAAATGATCCCCACACAGCCAAAATACCCGCCGCCACAAAGCCCAGTCCCAGGTAGGGGATGGGTACGATCTGCGCCAAAGCCAGCACAAAAACGCCGTATGTAAGCCACTCTAAAATGGGATTTCTGCCCTTTCGCACTTCCCCGAACAGCCAACTGCTTCCTGCCGCGGTCCCCACCCGCAGAAGATAGATCCCAATGGGACTCATATCCAGCCCAAAAGACTGAAAAAGCACACCGGAAGAAGCAGTGATCAAAGCCGCCACCGTAGGCATCAGGATCGGTGTCTGGCGGGTAAGTTGCCTGTCTGTCAGCAGAAGAGAGACAGCAAGGCCGATCGTCAGCCAGAGGATCGGCTGATAGCCTGCATCCTCCCAGAATACCAAATAACCGGCGCAACCTCCCAAACAGGCAAACACCGCAGACCACCCCGGACAGGCACATACCAGTCCCAATGCCAGGGGCATTGCTCTGTTGCCCAAACTGGCAGCGCTCAGGGAAAATCCTGCAAGCAAATGTCCTGCCGCTCTTGTCACTGCGTGCATCCGGGGGTCTACCGCCCACCGGCGCAGAAGGTGATGACCTTTTCTCACATAGGATTCGATGGGTATCATTCGTATCACAACCTTTCCATTTTGTCTCCATTGTAACAAGTTCCCCGGAATTATTTTGTCGTAATCCGTTCCGGAAACTTGCCAAGATACTTTAATGGGTGTATAATAAGGGAAAAACTTTCTTGGAGGCGCCTATGGGTATTGAATATGAGCGGAAATTCCGGGCAAATGAAACCGTTCTGGAAGAACTCCGCAAGGCTTTTGACCAGAAAGAGCAAACCATATCCATGGAAACCACCTATTACGATGCCCCCGACAAAGCACTGTCTGACCGGTGGTACACCCTGCGCAGAAGGCTGGAAAACGGGCGGTCTGTCTGCACGCTGAAAGCACCCGTATCTCAGCATGGACGGGGTGAATGGGAAGTGGACTGCGATGATGTCGAATCCGCCATTTTAAAGTTATGTAAACTAGGTGCGCCGAAAGATCTGATTTTACTGACCCGGGGAGGGATCATACCCGTATGCGGTGCAAAATTTACCCGGATTGCCAAAACTCTGGTCCTGGAAAACTGCACTGTGGAATTGGCGCTGGACAAAGGAATTCTATTTGGCGGCGGTCAGGAAATCCCCCTGTATGAAGTGGAAGTGGAATTAAAAGAAGGCACAACCGATGCCTGCGATGCCTTCTCCCAAAACTTAGCAGACCGTTTTTCCTTAGAGCCGGAAAAACACAGCAAATTCCGCCGGGCATTGGCCCTATATGAAGGAGCATAATATGGCGCAACTGGATGCATTGTTTGATAAATACAACCGATTGGTGCTTTTTGACACAGAAACCACCGGTCTGAGATACAACCGGGATGAGATCATTGAGTTTGCGGCTGTGGTGCTGGAGCGGCAAGCAGGGCAAATCGTCGTAATCGAAGAATACGATCAACTGATCTCCCTGACCCCAGGAAACACCGTTCCCCCGATGATCGAAAACCTCACAGGCATTACCACAGAAGATCTGCTCCAGCGGGGCATCCCCAAAACCCAGGTCTGTGCAGATATCGCACGGATGTTTGCAGGCAACACCCTGATGCTTGCCTACAACGCCCACTTTGATTTGAGTTTTGTGTTCTATCTGCTTTTGCGCAATGGGGATCCCACTGTGCTAAAGGGTAAGGACAAACTGGATCTGCTGACGGTTTACAAAGACCGGCACAGTTATCCCCACAAATTGTGCAACGCCATAGAAGTATACGGTCTTGCAGGTAAGGTGGTCAATTCCCACCGAGCGGTAGATGATGTGCTGGCAACGGTGGAAGTGATGAAGGCAATGGAGGACGAGCGGGACGACCTTATGAATTATGTAAACCTGTTCGGCTACAATCCCAAATACGGCATTGAGGGTAAGCCTATTGGCTCGGTTACATATAAGCCCCAGCGCTTTGATCCGCCTGCGCCCTTGTATGAACTATAAACGATTGGAGATATTTTATGATTAACGAAAAAGCTTATGCCCTTGGGGCAAACCGTTCCTGCATCCGGGATCTGTTTGAATACGGTCAGCACAGAGCTGCCATCGTAGGAAAAGAAAATGTATACGACTATTCTCTGGGTAATCCCAGTATTCCTTCCCCCCCGCAGGTTAACGATGCCATCCGTGCCATTTTGTCCGACACAGACTCTCTGGCTGTCCACGGCTACACCAGCGCCATTGGTGATCTGCAGACCCGTCAGGCTATCGCTGATGATCTGAACAGCCGCTACAATGCAGGCGTTCAGCCCCAGGATCTGTTTATCGGCTGCGGCGCAGCACCGGAACTTTGTTCCGTTTTTAAAGCACTGGCGGTTCCCGGCGCAGAATTTATGGTGATCGCGCCCTTCTTCCCGGAGTATCGTCCCTGGGTGGAGACCGTTGGCGGTGTTCTAAAGGTGATCCCTGCAGACATTCCCAATTTCCAGATCGATCTGGATGCTGTGGAAAAAATGCTCACACCCAACACCTGTGCCCTGATCATCAACTCCCCCAACAATCCCTCCGGCACAGTCTACACTGCCGACACATTGAAAGCACTGGCAAGCCTGCTCACCAAAAAGAGCGAGCAGTACGGTCATCCCATTTACATCGTGGCAGACGAGCCTTACCGGGAACTGGCATACGATGGGGTGGAAGTTCCCTTTATTCCCAATCTTTATTCCAACACCATCGTGTGCTACTCCTATTCCAAATCCCTCTCTCTGCCCGGTGAGCGCATTGGCTATGTGTATGTTCCCGGTAATGCCACTGACAGCGCTGCGCTGTATGCTGCCATTGCCGGCGCCGCAAGAAGTATCGGTCACGTTTGCGCCCCTTCCCTGTGGCAGAAGGTGATTGCCCGGTGTGCCGGTCTGCGCCCGGATCTGGAAGCCTATGACCGCAACCGCAAGGCGCTCTATGAAGGTCTGCTGGCAGCCGGCTACGAAACTGCCAAGCCTGACGGTGCTTTCTATCTGTTTGTAAAAGCCCCCGGCGGTGACGCCGTTGCTTTCTCGGAAAAAGCAAAGCAAAAGGATCTTTTGCTGGTTCCCGGTGATGGCTTTGGCTGCCCCGGCTACTTCCGGGTGTGCTACTGCGTTAGTTTCGAAATGATTCAAAAAAGCCTGCCTGTATTCCGTGAACTAATCAAGGACTTGTAAATTCCCCCAGAATGTGGTAAACTAAATCGGTTTTCAATTATTGAAATTTCAGGTTAAAAGCCTTGGAGGAATATTATGTCAACCTTAATGGAAGAAATCAGCCGCCGTCGGACCTTTGCCATCATCTCCCACCCGGACGCCGGTAAAACCACTTTAACAGAAAAATTCCTGCTCTACGGCGGTGCCATCGCCCAGGCAGGTGTTGTTAAAGGCAAGAAAAATTCCCGTGCCGCCACCTCCGACTGGATGGAGATCGAAAAGCAGCGTGGTATCTCTGTTACTTCTTCTGTAATGCAGTTCCAGTACGGTGGCTTCTGCATTAACATTCTGGACACCCCCGGTCACCAGGACTTTTCCGAGGACACCTACCGCACCTTGATGGCGGCGGACTCTGCGGTGATGGTGATCGACGGTGCAAAGGGCGTTGAGCCCCAGACCCGGAAACTGTTTAAGGTATGTGCAATGCGCCACATTCCCATTTTCACCTTTATTAACAAAATGGACCGGGAAACCCAAGATCCCTTTGATCTGCTGGATGAAGTGGAACGGGAACTGGGCATTGAAACCTATGCAATGAACTGGCCCATTGGCTCCGGTAAGGATTTTCAGGGCGTGTATGACCGCCAAAACTGCCAACTGCTGTTCTTCTCCGGCTTAAACGGCAAGGCTAAGGCAGACAAACTGGCTGTAGATCTTTATGATCCTCAGGTAGCGCAACTTTTGGACAGTGAAACCAAGCATCAGCAACTGATCGACGATGTGGAACTGCTGTCTGCCGGTCGGGAAATGGATCTGGATGCTGTGCGGTGCGGTCAACTGAGCCCTGTGTTCTTCGGCTCTGCATTAACAAACTTCGGCATTGAGCCGTTCCTGGAAGCCTTCTTGAAACTGACGCCCCCGCCCCTGTCCCGGACTGCAGATACCGGTCTTGTGGATGCATTCAGCCCGGATTTTTCTGCCTTTGTATTCAAAATTCAGGCAAATATGAATAAGGCCCACCGGGACCGGCTGGCATTTATGCGGATTTGCTCCGGCAAATTCCAGCGGGATACGGAATACTACCATATGCAGGGCGGCAAAAAAATGCGCCTTTCCCAGCCCCAGCAACTGATGGCTGCGGAGCGGGAGATCGTGGACGAAGCGTACGCCGGCGACGTGATCGGTGTATTTGACCCGGGCATTTTCTCTATCGGCGATACCATCACTGTCCCCAGTAAGAAATTCCTGTACTCCGGCATTCCCACCTTTGCTCCGGAACATTTCTGCCGGGTGTCCGCCAAGGACTCTATGAAGCGCAAGCAGTTTGTCAAAGGTACAGAGCAGATCGCACAGGAAGGTGCGATCCAGATCTTCAAAGTGCCCAATTCCGGTATGGAAGAAGTGATCGTGGGCGTTGTGGGTACGCTGCAGTTTGATGTGTTCCAGTACCGTATGAAAAACGAGTACGGCGTGGATCTGCGGATGGATATGCTCCCCTATGAGGAAATTCGTCTCATTGATAACTATCCCGGTGACCTGTCTGACCTGAATTTAGGCTCGGACGCTGAACTGCTGGAAGATTATAAGGGCAGAAGCCTGCTGGTATTTTCCAGTTACTGGGCGATCGACTTTACAACAAAGCGCAACCCTGGCCTGGAATTAAAAGAAATCGTTGTAGCAGAAGGATAATCAAAGAGGCTGTAAAGAAACCTGAAAATATATTCAAAGCATACATTCTTGCCAAAACCGTCAAATTTCTGTTTGACAAACAGCCCAAAGCCTTCTCCTGGAGGAGAAGGTGGCAAAAATCGGCACTTCGGAACCGATTTTTGACGGATGAGGTGGTAAATCGATAGCCCTGTACACCTCATCAGTCAGCTACGCTGACAGGTTCTCCTCGAGGAGAAGCCTTGGTGGGTGCACCAACAGCGCGATAAACAGGAATTTGATAAAACGGGAGGTAGCTCAAGACCTGAGCTACCTCCCAAAATTGTTTTCATCTATTCTGGAAGAATATGCGTTTCTTTACAGCCCCTTTGAATGCAAAGTGCAAAATACAAAATGCAGAATTATTTTCTGCACCATCGACAGAAGGCGTAGGGGCGGCAATCTGCCGCCCGCTTAATGTGTCCGCAATATGAGTTGACAATTGACAATGAATGCGTCCGTGTTACGGACGGATCAAAATATAGGGAAATCTGTCGTATCGTTGTGTCATTGTGAAGCCTGAAGGGCTGTGGCAACCCCCTGCAAAGGGACGGAAAACCCGTCCCCTACGATCCGCTATCGCACCTGTACCTGTAATTGTCCATTGTCCATTGTCAACTGTCAACTAAAAAGACGCGATCTGGCGATCGCGTCTTTTTAGAACCGGTTTTCATCGGGAAAATGCTCCATAATATCTTCAACTCCACAATTTAAGATATTGCAAAGTTTATCAATTGTATTTACCTCAACATTCTTATTCTGGCGCAAACGATTGATTTGCGAACGATTAACATTATGGTGGGTATACAGATCGTACTGAGAAATTCCCCGTTCTTTCATTGTCGCCCAAAGCCGATCATATCGGATCATATTCACCACATCCTAAAATTCCACTTGATTTTCTTTTATTATTGCCATAAAATCAAAGAAGGGATAGTGTTCGTATAAGAACACTACTTTAGGAGGTTAAATTTATGCAACAATCTTTTATGAAACGGGTATACGAATCGATGACTGACGATATTATAGATGAATATGCAATTGAGGGGGTAGAAAATGCTTTTGCCGACGGATCCCGTTGTATGAATCTTTACGAAGAAGCCTATGAAGCATATCGCAGACTTCGTCAAAGATTAAACGCCGGTGAATATAACCCGGATGTAGAGATCATCTACCACGCTTTTTCTCAAATACAAGAAGAATTGTGCTATCGGATGTACCGCTATGGTGCAAAATTTGGACTTAGAGAAGAATAACAATCCCCTGCCACTACGATTGTAGAGAACGGTTTGCCACGTCGCTGCGCTCCTCGCAAAGACGTGGTTATCGGTAGTTAGGCAAATCTATCGTACCTGTACTGTAATTGTCAATTGTCCATTGTCTATTGTCAATTAAAAAATCGTGTTGCAAATGCAACACGATTTTTTCTTATTCCAGTTCGAATGCGCCGGTGTAGAGTTGGTAATAGGTTCCCTTTTGGGCGATCAGATCTTCGTGGGTTCCCCGCTCGATGATATGACCGTGGTCCAGCACCATAATACAATTGGAATTGCGGACAGTGCTCAGCCGGTGGGCAATCACAAATGTTGTCCGTCCGTGCATCAGGGCATCCATACCCTTCTGCACCAGAGCCTCTGTGCGGCTGTCGATAGAAGATGTGGCTTCGTCCAAAATCATTACCGGAGGATCTGCCACCGCCGCTCTGGCAATGGCGATCAATTGCCGCTGACCCTGGGAAAGTTGGGCGCCGTTTCCGGTGAGCATCGTATGATAGCCCTCCGGCAGACGGGTAATAAAATCGTGGGCATTGGCTGTTTTTGCCGCGGCGATGCATTCTTCATCGGTTGCATCCAATTTGCCGTAACGAATGTTATCCATCACCGTTCCGGTAAACAGATTGGTGTCCTGAAGCACTACGCCCAAAGACCGCCGCAAATCAGCCTTGCAAATCTTATTGATGTTGATGCCGTCATAGCGCACTTTGCCGTCGGCAATGTCATAAAAGCGATTGATAAGGTTTGTGATGGTGGTCTTGCCTGCGCCGGTAGCGCCTACGAAAGCGATCTTCTGACCCGGGTGGGCATAGAGCGTCACATCGTAAAGCACCTGCTTTTCCGGCACATAGCCGAAGTCCACTGCGTCCATCGTAATGTCGCCCTTGAGCTGGGTATAGGTGACCGTTCCGTCTGCCTGGTGGGGATGTTTCCACGCCCAATGTCCGGTTCGCTCAGCACACTCGGTGATCGTGCCGTCAGGCGCAATCTTTGCATTGACCAATGTCACATAGCCATTGTCCTGCTCCACCTCTTCGTCCATCAATTCAAAAATGCGCTCCGCACCAGCCAGTGCCATAACGATGGCGTTGATCTGGTTGGAGATCTGGGAAATGGGCTGATTGAAGGTTCTGGACATAATCAGGAAGGAAATCAGGCTGCCCAGAGAAATCAGATTGCCATCCGATGCCACAGCAATCAGACCGCCTACAATGGCTAAGATTGCATACTGGATATAACCTAAGTTATTATTCACCGGGCCCATCAGATTGGTGTAAGCACCGGCACGGAAGGCATTGGAACGGAGGGTTTCATTCAGTCCGTCAAAATCCTTCTTGGAGATCTCCTCCCGGTTAAACACCTTTACCACTCTTTGGCCGTGGATCATTTCCTCCACATAGCCATTGACCGCACCCAGTGACCGCTGCTGTCCGATAAAAAAGCCTGCAGATTTGCCCACCACCAGTTTGGTGACCAAAAAGATACCGGTAACGGTTACGATCATCACACCGGTGAGGATGGGAGACGTAATGATCATCATTGCAAACACGGCAATCAATGTGGCAGCCGAAGAAATGGTCTGGGGAATGGATTGGGAGATCATCTGCCGCAGGGTATCGATATCGCTGGTGTAGCGGCTCATCAGATCGCCCACCTGATGGGTATCAAAATACCGGATAGGCAGTTTTTGCATATGGGTAAACATCTGATCACGAATGGCCTTTTGCGTGCCCTGACCTACCTTGACCATTAACACATTATATAGAAATACGCTAACAAGTCCAATCAGATATATCCCCGCCATCAGCAGCAAAAATCCAATAAGATTCGGCTCTTCTCCCCGGAGCATCGGTGTTACATAGTCGTCCACCAATATGCCAACCGATTTGGAACTGGCTGCCTGTGCAACTGCGCTGATGAGAATACAGACAACCACGATGATCAGTCTTGCCTTATATTTTCCCATATAACCAAACAGCCGGGAAATTGTCTTTTTCGGGTTTTTGGCCTTCCGGCCGTCACCCATCATTCTTACAGGAGGCATTATTCTTTTCCTCCTTTCGTCTGGGAGTCATAGACTTCCCGGTAAATGGCAGAATTTTCCAAAAGTTCCTGATGCTTACCGGCAGCGGCGATCTTACCACCATCGAGTACGATGATCAAATCTGCATCCTGAACGGAAGCCACCCGCTGGGCAATGATCAGTTTTGTGGTGCCCGGGATCTCCTGGGCAAATGCCTTCCGGATAAGGGCATCGGTATGGGTATCCACCGCAGAGGTGGAGTCATCCAAAATCAGGATCTTGGGCTTCTTCAACAGAGCGCGGGCAATACAGATCCGCTGTTTCTGACCGCCGGACACATTGGTTCCACCCTGCTCGATTTTTGTATCGTAGCCATCGGGGAAGGATGTGATAAAATCGTGGGCACAGGCCAGACGGCAGGCGTGCTCCAATTCTTCATCGGTGGCATTGGGATCGCCCCAGCGCAGGTTTTCCTTGATGGTGCCGGAAAACAGCACATTTTTCTGCAGAACCATAGACACGGCATCCCGCAGGGTATGGATATCGTAATCCCGCACATCCACGCCGCCCACTTTCACACTGCCTTCGGTTGCATCATACAGCCGGGGGATCAATTGAACCAGCGTGGATTTAGAGGAGCCTGTGCCGCCTAGAATACCAACTGTCATACCTTGCTCAATGTGCAGGTTAATGCCTTCCAAAGCATTCCGGTCTGCCGTTTTGGAGTAGCGGAAACAGACCTGATAAAAATCGATGTCCCCGTTGGCAACTTCCATTACCGGCTCAGGCGGATTGTCCAGTTCCGGTGTTTCTGCCAGGATTTCTGCGGTACGGCGCATCGGTGCCTGGGACATTATCAGCATCACGAAGAACATGGAAAGCATCATCAGACTTCCCAAAATCTGGGTGGTGTAAGTAAACATCTCCGTCAGGTTACCGGTAGTCAAACCGCCGGCAATGGCGCCGTTTCCGGATTTGACCACCATATTGGCACCAAAGTAGGAAATTACCAGTATGCAAATATAGACCGCACCTTGCATCAGGGGATTGTTGAAGGCAAGGATCTTTTCTGCCTTCACGAAATCTTTATAAATGCTGTCGGAAGTGGAGGTAAATTTCTCTGTCTCCTTTTCCTCCCGGACAAAGGATTTTACCACACGGATGCCGTGCAGATTTTCCTGGACCACATTATTGAGTTTATCGTAGGTTTTGAATACCCGCACAAAAATACCGTGCACAAGCCGGGAAATAAACAAAAGTCCGAATGCCAGCAGAGGCAGTACCACACAATAGACGATGCACAGTTTTGCACTGACCTGCCAGGCATTGATGGTAGCCATAATCAGCATCATCGGGCAGCGCACTGCCATACGGATGCACATCTGGAATCCCATCTGGATCATTGCCACATCGCTGGTAAGTCTGGTAACAATAGAGGATGTGGAAAATTTGTCAATGTTTGCAAAGTCGAAGGTCTGGACCTTATAGTACATATCGTGGCGCAAATTCCGGGCAAAGCCTGTGGCCGCATAGGACGCCGCCACTGCCGAGGCAATACCAAAGGTCAGCGAACACAGGGCATACAGCACCAAAATCAGTCCATAGTGGATCACCGCATCCATATTTCCCGGTTCAACACCGTAGTCCACAATGTTACTGAGCACGCCGGGGATCTTTGTTTCCATAAAGACCTCACCGATCATTGCCAATGGGCTCAGCAAGGTTGCCCATTTATATTCCCGGATGCACCGGAGCAATCGTTTTATCATTTTTGCCACTCCTTTTGGCTTCCAATATACCTTATATTATAATAAGGAATATTTTAGCATATCCTTTTCCCTTTGGCAACAGAACTGAAAAAAGTTTACAATTTATATAGATTAATCATAACCTCGGCAATAACAAGAATGGGTCCGTTGCAAATGCACCGCAATACACTTTTCCTGCTGTCAAATTTCTGTTTATCGGTCTGTTGTACCGCCTCGCCACTTGCCTCCCCTCATAGGGGAGGTGCCCAGTGCGCACACTGGGCGGAGGGGTTGTCCTATCTTAAGAAGTACACTCCCCCAGTCACCTGCGGTGACAGCCCCCTCAGGGA
>JAZNDD010000156.1:0-7993 GCA_045587865.1 Faecousia sp. | reverse complement strand
TACAAAATACACTGTAGGGCGGGGGCCTGCTCCCGCCGCTGAATACACATTGATTTATTACGGCGGGAGCAAGCCCCCGCCCTACATTCAAATTGAAACAGGTCGAAAAGGGGCGGCGGGATGCCGCCCCTTGGTTGTTAATCTACTGTTTCGTAGTCTGCATCTACGACGCCGTCATCGCCGGGCTGTGCGCCTGCACCGGGCTGACCCTGGGGATTTGCCTGCTGGTACAGTTTCTCAGAAACTGCGTAGAAGGCCTTCTGCACCTCGTCGGTTGCAGCCTTGATTGCCTCCAGGTCTGTTCCCTTGTTTGCTTCCTTCAGTTTTTCAACAGCACTCTGGATGGATGCCTTCTCCTCTTCGGAGATCTTGTCACCCAGTTCACCCAGAGTCTTTTCGGTCTGATAGATCACCTGATCGGCAGTATTGTGGGTATCCACTTCTTCCTTGCGTGCCTTATCCTCAGCCGCATACTGCTCAGCCTCCCGGACAGCCTTGTCGATGTCCTCCTGAGAAAGGTTGGTGGATGCGGTGATGGAGATCTGCTGCTCCTTGCCGGTGCCCAGATCCTTTGCAGAGACCTTTACGATGCCGTTGGCGTCAATGTCGAAGGTAACTTCGATCTGAGGCACACCCCGGGGTGCGGGTGCAATACCGGTCAGTTGGAAGCGGCCCAGTGTCTTATTGTAAGCAGCCATCTCCCGCTCACCCTGCAGCACGTGGACTTCCACAGAAGTCTGGCCGTCAGCGGCGGTGGAGAAGATCTGGCTCTTGCGGGTGGGGATGGTGGTGTTCCGGTCAATGAGTCTGGTGAACACGCCGCCCATTGTCTCAATACCCAAAGACAGGGGGGTAACGTCCAGCAGGACCACATCCTTCACATCGCCAGTGAGCACACCGCCCTGAATGGCTGCACCAACAGCAACACATTCATCCGGGTTAATGCCCTTAAAACCTTCTGTGCCGGTAATGCCCTTAACGGCTTCCTGAACCGCAGGAATACGGGTAGAACCGCCAACCAGCAGAACCTTGTGCAGGTCGCTGGGCTTCAGGCCGGCGTCGCTCATTGCCTGACGGACAGGCTTCATTGTGCGCTCCACCAGATCGGCAGTCAGTTCGTTGAACTTTGCCCGGCTCAAGGTCACATCCAGGTGCTTAGGACCGGTTGCGTCCGCAGTGATATAAGGCAGATTGATGGCAGTGGTGGTCATACCGGACAGTTCGATCTTCGCCTTTTCTGCGGCTTCCTTCAGGCGCTGCATTGCCATTTTGTCGTTTGTCAGGTCGATGCCCTCAGCCTTCTTAAATTCAGCCACCAGGTAATCCATAATTCTCTGGTCAAAGTCGTCGCCGCCCAGACGGGTGTCGCCTGCGGTAGCCAGAACTTCCACGATGCCGTCGCCAATTTCCAGAATGGAAACGTCGAAGGTACCGCCGCCCAGGTCATAGACCATAATCTTCTGCTCGTTTTCCTTGTCCAGACCATAAGCCAGGGCAGCCGCGGTGGGCTCGTTAATAATGCGCTTTACTTCCAGACCGGCGATCTTGCCTGCATCCTTGGTTGCCTGACGCTGGGCATCAGAGAAGTATGCAGGGACGGTGATAACTGCCTCGGTAACGGTCTGACCCAGATAAGCCTCAGCATCTGCCTTCAGTTTCTGCAGAACCATTGCGCTGATCTCCTGAGGGGTGTAGCCCTTGCCGTCAATGTCTACCTTGTAGTTTTCGCCCATGTGGCGCTTGATGGATGCCACAGTGCGGTCTGCGTTGGTAACAGCCTGGCGCTTTGCCACCTGGCCGACCATACGCTCGCCGGTCTTAGAAAATGCTACCACAGAAGGTGTGGTGCGGCCGCCCTCAGCGTTGGCGATAACGACCGGTTCGCCGCCTTCCAGCACTGCAACACAAGAGTTGGTAGTACCCAAGTCAATTCCGATAATCTTACCCATAATAATTTTCCTCCTAAATATATGAAAAAATTTTTTACAATATTAATGGACAATGGATAATGGACAATTGACAATTATGGTATTGCCTTCGGCAATGTTTTTAATAAATCTGCAAAGCAGATACCTTCATTGTCCATTGTCAATTTTCAATTGTCAATTCAGTTTGCAACGATGACCATTGCAAACCGGACGATCTTATCGCCCATTTTGAAACCTTTTTGATAGACCTGAGTGATGGTATTTTCTGCCACACCCTCTTCTTGCGTATGCATTACGGCGTTGTGGAGATTGGGATCAAATACATCACCGGGGTTTCCGTAAATTTCCACGCCCAAACCTGCGAAAATATTCACAAGTTGGGTCATTGTCATTTCCACGCCTTTTTTGTAGGCCTCATCTTCGGTGGGTTGGTTCAGTGCCCGCTCCAGATTGTCGTAAACCGGCAGAAGTTTTTCCACTGCATCGGCTTTTCCGTTTCCGTAAGAAAGTTCTTTTTCTTTCAATGTGCGCTTGCGGAAGTTATCGTAGTCCGCCGCCAGACGCAAATAGGCGTCGTGTTCTGCAGTATACTTTTCTTCCCAGGGATCCACCGCCGGTGTTTCCACACTCACTTCTTCCTGAATTTCCTCGGCAGTTTCCTCTACCGGTATTTCCTTTTCTTTTTCCTTCTTTGCCACTTTTATGCCTCCATTGACCTGTCATTGCGAGGAGCGAAGCGACGTGGCAATCTCCTGAAACCTTTGGAGATTCCCACGCCAGTATACGCACTGGCTCGCAATGACATTTTGATTATTCTTCGGTTTCCTTTGGCTCAGGCAGCTGGGGCTGCTCCGGCTTTGCAAACATCTTTGAAAGGCTCTCAGCAAAGTAAGAAAGTCTTGCTGTTACCTTTGCATAATCCATTCTGGTGGGACCAACCACACCGATCATACCCTGCATACCGTCGCCTATGTCGAACTTAGTCATAACCACAGAAGTGTCTTTTAGTTCCTGCGCCACATTCTCAGGGCCCACCAAAACCTGGGTTCCGTTGGCGTTCTTCATCACCGCCGGCAGATTTGCCAGGGCTTCTTCATCCAGAGAAGACATTACCCGCTGTGCCTTGTCCACATCCCGGTATTCCGGCTGACCCAATAGCCGCATCTGTCCGGCAACTGCCATATTGGTGCTTGCCAGACGGCTCAGCGTCTCCGTAGTAAACTCCATTATAATGGGAACCAGGCTGGCTGCCGTACCGGCAGATGCCATCACCCGCTCCAGAAGTTCCGGAGTAAATTCATCCGGCTGCAGACCGGTCATTGTTGCATTGACAACAGCAGACAGGATCTTCAGATCCCCTTCTGTCACATTCACAGGCAGTTTGATCAGTTTGTTGACCACCTGCTCGTCTGTGAGCATTGCCACCAGGATCACACTGCCCTGTCCCGCCAGAATCAGTTCATAGCGGCGGACAGTTGCACCTACTTGACGGGATGCCATAGAAATTGCCGGCAGGTCGGTTGCCTGGGAGACCAGTTTCGCCACTTTCTCCACCAGTTTATCCACCCGCTGCATTTTTTCTTCAATGGCGGTATTGATGGACTTGGTTTCGTCCATACTCAGCCGGTAATCCGCCATCAGTTCATCCACATAAAGCCGGTAACCTGCCGGGGAGGGGACGCGGCCTGCGCTGGTGTGGGGCTGCTCTAAGTAACCCATTGCCGTCAGATCCGCCATTTCATTGCGGATGGTCGCAGAGGAATACTGCATATCCGGAAGTTCTGTAATGGCTTTTGAGCCCACCGGTTCTGCCGTGCGGATGTATAAATCCACCACACTGCGCAAGACTTTCTTTTTCCGTTCTGTCAGTTCCATAGATTCCCTCCCTCTTGGTTTAGCACTCAATATGCCTGAGTGCTAAGCACACTATACCAGAGAGTGCTAAAAATGTCAAGGGGTGTTTTTTGAATTATTCTTTAACATATAAAAAAAGTATTCCACTTTTGATGCTACTTGTGGTATAGTAAAGACAGTGAGGTGAAAATACGATGAAAAAATTTCTTTCCGCGCTGCTGATTGCAATCCTTCTTCTTTCTTTTCAACTCTTGCCCACCGTCTGTGCAGATGACTACGATGACTTATGTGAATCTTTGATCCAAAGTTGTACCAACAGTACAGAAGTGGATATTTCCCGGTTTGGTCTGAATGAAGATTCTCTGGATGCTGCCTTTGTGGATGTGTGGTACGGTGGCAAACTGCCCTGGAGTGTTTACAGTTACAGTTACTCTCTGTCTTCCACCGGCGCAGTTAACTCTTTTGCCCCCATTTATTATGATCAGGCAAACTACGACTATCCCCGGTATGAACAAACTGTAGAAAACCTGATCGACCAGGTGATCGTGGAGAATATGACCCAGTACGAAATGGCACTGGCTGTCCACGACTATCTGATCGTAAACAGTCAGTACGATGAAACACTGGAGCGCAATACCAACTACGATCTGCTGGTAAATGGCACAGCCGTCTGCACCGGCTACGCAATGGCATACTTAGACATTATGACCCGATTGGGGATTGAATGCCGGTTTGTGGAAAGCCAGCCGATGCTCCACGCCTGGAATATGGTGAAAGTGGATGGCCAATGGTATCACGTGGATGTGACCCATGACGATCCCACTCCGGACAGTTACGGCTATGTATCCCACGATCGTTTCCTGAAAACCGATAAGCAAATGATTGATCTGGGTTACTACGGCTGGGAGTCTGAGATTACCTGCACCGATGAAAGATTCCTGGAAACAGACTGGGCAGATATGAACATCTTTACAGAACAAGCCAAATTTATGCGGGTAAAAGATAACTATGATTACATCATCCAATGCCAGCAAAGAGACCTTGCCGATGAAATTACCAATATTTACACCATCCCCGCGCAGGCACTTGCTCTGGAAGAAGATGCCTACCACTACGAAACCAACGGTCTATCCCTTTGGGATGACAGGCTTTGGTTCTCCGGTGTGGACCGGGTGTGGTCTGTAAATACCGACGGCACAGATCTGCAAACGGTTTTCCGGTATGACACCCAAGAAAACGGAAAGTTCATTTACGGCAGTTTTGTAAAAGACAACACCCTGTATCTGACCCTCTCCGACGGAGCGTATCACTTCTCTACCCATACCGTTTCTTTGGAGGACACCAGCGACCATATCCACGACTATAAGCAGACTGTACTGGAAGCAACCTGCACCCAGGAGGGCGGCATTACCTACATCTGCCAGTGCGGTGTATGCTATGATGGAGAATCTATCCCCGCCCTGGGACACGCATACGATACTTATATTTCCCAGCGTGCCACCTGCCAGGATGCAGGAGAAAAGACTTATCTGTGCACCCGCTGCGAAGACGTCTATATAGAGTCTTACGATGACCCCTACGCCCACAGTTATGAGTCTGTTGTGCTGACCGAGGCGACCCTCTTCAAAGACGGTTTGAAACAATCTACCTGTCGGATCTGCGGGCGTATGATAGAAGAACCTGTTCCCCAACGGACTGTGGAAGACATTACCGGTCTGAAGCCCTGGGTGATCATCATTGGATTGGCACTGCTGATCAGCCTTCCTTTCCTGATCGTCACCAGTCGGCGCAGAGGATAAAACCAAGCCTGTTGCAAAACAAACTGAAATTTGATGAAAAGATGGAGGTAGTTCACCGGACTACCTCCATCTTTTGTTTTCAATCCCTTTGGGAATATATGCGTTTCTTTACGGCCCTATTTTTAGAATACTTCCATTATTCGCCGGATGCCTGCCCGGAGCCGTTCCGATCCGATGCCTGCTTCTTCCAGCAGTGCTTCTTCGGTGCAACACCCGTGGGGCACTGCCCAGGCACCGGCATCGGTACCGGGGGCAATCAGGCCTTTGTAATGGGCCAGGTTTTCCTGCGTGCTTTCTAAAATCTTCTTAACCGCATCTTCAGAAAACCGCCCTGCTCCCCGGAGGTTTGCCACTGTAGAAAGGGTAGGTACCCACACGGTCCCCTGTTCTTCCATTGCCGCCATTGCCTCCGGATCCAGATATGCGCCGTGCTCTACAGACTCCACCCCCGCCTGTGCCGCCGCTTCTACGGTTCGGGCGCCGTTTGCGTGGACCATTACCGCCATACCGTTTTCGTGGGCAATGTGGATCAGTTCCCGGATCTCTTTTTTATCCAGTCCCGGTTCAGTCAGTACCCCAAAGCGGTCAAAGTCCATTAGGCCGGAGATCATAATTTTTATAAAATCCCCGCCTGTGTTTTTAATATGGGTCACAAGCCGGGCAAAGTCGCCCATCGTTTCATAGGCTGTACCGATAAATCCCCCGTAATGTCCCTTGGGATGCAGAGGCGACAGAGGCGTGCGGTAGGTAATACCGTATTGCGGAGCAATTTCCCGTGCCATTTTGCCTGCGCCCCAGCGGTCGCCACCGTCCCGCAGATAAGTATAGCCCATTTTCTGATATTGGGATAGTGCCTGTCGGATAAAGGTTTTATCCGGCTTTTCCCTATGTCGGGCAATTGCACTTTTCCAGTTGTATCCGTCCAGCACCATATGAATGTGACAGTCCGCCTTCATCCTAACACTCCTTTCTGTCCACAGTATAGCAAATCCTGAAACAAGATGTCAAATTTTTAACCCCCTAGGGGGCTTACGCTCCGGAAAATAAGGTGATATAATCCTTTCAGAAATGGAGGTTCGACCTAATATGAAAATGACAACTGTGAAAAAAATGGTGTTCACTGCCGTCTGCACCGCACTGTGTGTTGTGCTGCCGATGGCCTTTCATACGGTACAAAACGCAGGAATGGTCTTTCTGCCGATGCACATTCCCGTATTGCTTTGCGGTCTGATCTGCGGCTGGCCCTATGGCTTTATTTGCGGACTGCTGGGTCCTGCCCTTTCCAGCCTGCTGACCGGTATGCCCCCTGCGGCTACTCTGCCTGCTATGGTGGTAGAATGTGCCGCTTACGGCTGCATTACCGGCCTGATGATGCGCTATGTCCACACAAAAAATCCTGCGATTGATCTGTATATCAGTATGCTCACCGCTATGACCGCCGGCCGTGTGTTATCCGGTCTTGCCAAATCCCTGATCTTCTCCCCCGGCACCGCACCCTTTGCCTGGGTCACCACAAGTCTGGTCACCGGCATTCCCGGCATCGTCCTGCAACTGGTGCTCATCCCCCTGCTGGTGCTGACCCTGACGAAAGCAAAACTGCTTCCGAAGCGGTATGCAAAGGAGCAAATTCAATGAACAAGCAGGAAGTGATCCGTTTTTTTGACGAGAAGGCCGCCCAGTGGGATGCCGATACGATCCGCTCCGACCGGATCATCCATACCATTTTGGACAATGCAGAAATTTTCTCCGGCAATTCTGTTTTGGATGTGGCCTGCGGAACAGGTGTTCTATTTCCAGATTATGTAAACCGACAGATCACCGATCTTACTGCCATAGATATTTCGCCGGAAATGGTAAAAATTGCCCGGCGCAAATTTCCTCAGGTGCAGGTGCTTTGTGCAGATGTGGAACATACTCAGTTTAACCGGAAATTCGACCGGATTATGGTCCACAATGCCTTCCCTCACTTCCCCGATCCGGAAAACCTCATCCGGGTGTTATCCGGTCTTTTGAATCCCGGCGGCACACTGACGGTTGCCCACTCAATGAGCCGGGCCGCCATTGACGCCCACCATAAAGGAACTGCCAGCAAGGTTTCTGTGGGACTGATGCACGAAGACAGGCTTGCCGATATTTTCGCAAAGTATTTGAATGTAACGGTCAAAATATCCGATGACCAAATGTATCAGGTCACCGGCGTACGCAATTGATAATATCCAAAGGGCGTGTTGCAAAACGCGCCCTTGCTTGTTATAAACCTTCAAATTTCTATTTGACGAACAGTCCAAAGCCTTCTCCTGGAGGAGAAGGTGGCAAAAATCGGCTCTTCGGAACCGATTTTTGACGGATGAGGTGGTGAAACGAAAGGAAATTACACCTCATCAGTCAGCTGCGCTGACAGCTTCTCCTCAA
>JAZNDD010000155.1:0-15362 GCA_045587865.1 Faecousia sp. | reverse complement strand
GCGTCCCCTACGAAGCTGTTCGATAAACAGGAATTTGACAATAAAAAGGTGTGCTGCAACTTTCTTGCAACACACCTTTTGTGGTGAAACATCAAATAATGGGCTTTCGCAAAGCAGCCTTTTGTTCCTGGGCGTACAGATACAGCCGGGAAATGCTGCAGCCGTCCAAAATCATTTGATACAGGGTTAAGATCAGGCCGGATAAGGGATTTTCTTCTTCCAAACCGGAAGTTTGCAGAAGCAGTGTTTTTGCATTTTCACAGGTCTGTTCCAGATTGCTTTCTGCAACGAAACGGTGTAGGCCTGCCGCTGCACCGATGGCAATATAGGCCGGGATCGCACCGGTTTTCTGAACCAGCAGGGAAGAACCGATCAGCCGGTCTGCACCGGATAGTTTCCGAGCAGGATCGCCGCCCACACGGGCGCAGGTATCTTTGAGGGCTTTGTTGGTAAAGCGGTATAATAGATCCTCAATGTGGCAGACGATGTCCTCTAGAGGCACATTGTAGGTCTGGGACAGGGCAACTGCGCTTTCCAGCATAGCGCTATGCACAATGTTCCAAATTTCCGGCACATCGATGGCTTCATAGATATATTCCAGACCCATCAGATCTCCTAAGTATGCGCAGGTGGCGTGACCCATATTGTGGATGTAGAGTTTCCGCTTGATGTAAAAATCAAAGGGCTCGAAAGGCACCATATTGGTAATCTGCGGGATATCGCCCTTAAAGGCGGCTTTGTCCACAGGCAGGAAGCCATAACCTTCTACGCAGACCCGCATGGGATCGCCGTCCTTCATTTCCTCAGTCTGCACCGGGACCATTCTGCCGATGGAAGCCTCTACCAAACCGACGGTTTCGTCAAAAATCGCCTGTTCTGCTTCTGTCAGTTGTGCTTTAAGCATATCTTCCAGCACTTTATTGGCGTCCATCAGGTTTTCACAGATAATGATATTCAAAGGTGCCGCGCCCATTGCCCAGCGTTTCCGCAGACCGGCAACGATGTTGGGGACAATGAATTTGAGAATGCGTGCGCCCACAGCGGTTGCCATAATATCCGCATTTGCGATCACGTCGGCAACAGCATCCATATCGTTGCCATTGACCGCAGTGACATTTTCCGTCCATACATCTTCGTAGCCGGCGGAGGAAACATAACGAACAGGATAGCGGCGGTCCTTGACCAATGCATTCACCACGGTTTCAGCCACATCTACAAAGGTCACTTCATAGCCGGACTGGCTGAGCAGTTGACCGATAAAGCCTCTGCCGATGTTGCCGCCGCCGTACATAACAGCTTTTTTCATAGCAATTCCTTCTTTAGTTGCACTCAGCTTCCAGAGGACCGGCCAGTTCCTTCATAAAGAACAGTCTGCCTGCCAGGGTGGGGATATAGGAAGAAGTGACCCAGGGGGTGGTGCCGTGACGCAGTGGCATCCACAGGGAAAGTCCCTGCCACTGCATACCTCTGCCCAGCACGCCGTCTGCGCCGCCGATGGCATAGTCCGCCTGCAGGAACAGGCCGGGGCCAATGGTGTTGGCACGGCAAGGCACCAAAGTGGTACGGGATTTGAAACTGGTCAGCGCATTCTGCTCCACAGTCAGGGGGTGGATCTTGGCACCGATGCGATAAGGTGCTTTTGCCCACTCCTCAGCGGTAGCATAGTCAGCCGCAAAGGTGGGCTCCCAGAAGGCAATGTGGCACATTCTGCCAATGCCGTAAACCAGCACCAACTTAGCGCCTTCTGCCTTGAGTTTAGCAATCTTTTCGGGGTAGGTGGGAAGGTTGTCCTTGGTGGCAAAGTTCCGCTGAGAAGCAGGAACCGTCAGTTCGCCCAGGGGATTAAACAGCGCCTGCTCCATCGCATACTGGAAAGCACCGGGGTTATCAGAGGGCAGAGTGTTGCCGTCTGCGTCTGCCCATTCGTCCATATTGAAAGTGTAAACGTGGCCACAGGATACATTCCATTCCTTCAGGAAGTACACCACCCACTTGTACATACCCATAGGACCAACCGGCAGGATAAAAGCGATCTTTTCATTCCGGTCCGCGGCCAGTTTGATCTGCATAGCGATCTCGTGACCCATATAGGTCTCAAATTCGCCCAGGCTGTCGCACATAACAGGGTTAAAGTCAGGATTCCAGAAACTCTGACGGTCGCAAACCGTTTCCGGTGCGCCAACACAGGCGTCAATTTTTGCAAAGTCCCATCCGGCGGGATAGAAGCCTTCCAGGGCGGAGCCCTTTACAGTAGAATTAAAGTCCATAATGTTTTCCTCCTTGTTTATTACGGCAGCAGCCGCTTTGTTGTTCCTTTTAAGTAAACCTGACACTGACGGAAACCTTCCGCATAGTCAGCACCACACTGGAACCCCCGGTAACGGCAGCAGGTTTTTACCATATCCGGGAAATCGATTCCGTCGTGCTCCCGCATCCAGACCACCTGGGTTTCGTGGCATTCCAGCATCTGCAGCTTGGTGTCAATATAGTTAGATACATCCACATACTCTGTGGGGTTAAAGTTTACGCCTGCCAGGGTGTCCATATAGTAAATAGGCACCAGTCTTGCGGCCTTGCCGGTTTTGGTGGGGTAGTTGGGCAGGGTCGCGGTGAAACTGGCATCGAATACCAGCCGGGAAACGGCAGTGTGATCGGGCATATAGTCATTGGGGTCGTGGGTAATGATAAAGTCAGGGTCTACCTGCTGGATTACTTCCACAACCTTATCTCTGGCTTCTTTGTTGTTGTCGTAGATGTCCAGATCGTCAAAGCGGCTGTGAATGACTTCAAAACCGCCCAGTTGGGCGCTTTTTTCTGCCTCTTTGGCGCGCATAACAGTCAGTTCATCCGGCGGAATGACCACGTGACCCAGATTGCCGCTGGACAGGTGGCAGATGACCACACGGTCGCCCCGCTCCTTACACTTGAGCAGGGTGCCTGCACAGGCAATTTCCATATCATCCGGATGGCAGGAAATAACTAATACGGTATACATAGAAAATCTCCTTTTTTTAAGATTATAATCCCATTATATCGGTTTTGCCGTTGCAAAGGAGTGCAAAATTGGTTACGATGCTTGCATTTTTAGCCAAAGTGTCAAAACTCCGGCTCATAAATCTGCTCCCGCTTTTCCCAGCAGATCTTGCGCACCTGAATGTTGCGGATCTTCAGGCTGGTGGAATAGGGGGAAAAGCCCACGTGTCCGCCCCGAATGGGATCGCTGTCGATCAATTCCTGAATCAGGACCCCGTCCGCAAACAGGAAACAGTGGCCGTCAATGGCACCGGTGAGGATCTCCACCTCTGTGCCGGGGGTGTAATGATACAAAGAGGTCAGACACCGCAATTCTTCCTCCGGGAAGCGCTCAATGCCACTTTTGTTCTCGTACCAGCCGTTCAGACCCACCACATAGGATTTTTTCAGGTAGTTCACAGACTCGTCCCAGGTGGTGCAAAATACGGCATTTAAGTCCCGGGTGGCAGGCAGCACGGTGGACATAGAAAAGCGCATCATCACATTGTCCGGAAAAGACTGCTTACTTAGCAGAATTCCGCCGAAGTTGCCCGGCTCACTGCCGATCAGGTAACCGTCTTTGCATTCCCAGTGACCCAATTTGGCATCCCAAAGATCCTGCCAGTGTTCATCCGGCTGGTAGTCCATCAGGATCTCAGACCGATCCCAGTAAATTTTCTTGCCTAACAGGTAAATTTCGTTTTCCATAGACGTCTCCTTTATTTTTTCTTGTGGGTACTCCACATACGCACACCGGTGCTGATCACCAAAATACCTGCGGCCATCACACCGGCGGTACACAAGGTGCTTAAACCGTGCTGGACGGCTTGCGCCATATTGCCCCGGATGGCGGAAAGGGCGGTATAGTAAATACCGGCGCCGGGAATCAGCGGCAGTAAAGAGATTACCAAATAGGAAATGGCCGGATATTTCCGCACTCTTGCCATTGCTTCAGAAAATACTGCAGCAGTGCAGGTGGCGATGAAGCAGCATAAATAATTGCCGCAGCCCAATTTCTGTGCCAGGCAGTATGCACCCCAGGTGATCGCACCGCCGATGGCACAAAGCAGGCTGCCTTTGCCGTGGATATTAAATACCAGCACAAAACCGGCACAAGCCACAAAACTGACAAAGCAGGTGACCAGCGGACTGTGGTGGATTGCTGTCATTTGCTCAGGCAGTGGCCACAAGGCATTTACCAAATTCCAGGCGGCGGCTGTTCCCAGTGCAACGGCTACGCCAATGAGCAATGTTTCCACCACCCGGTTGGTGCCGGAATTGGTATCGCCAAAGATAATGTCCCGCATTGCATTGGTAAACAGCAGTCCCGGAACCAGCAGCATCAGGGTGCCGATTACAGAGGCGTCCACATTGGGGATAAGCCCCAGTGCACAGATGGTGTATGCCAATACTGCCATAATGAATGCGGCGGCGATTTTTTGGAAAAACACATTGGTTTGCCGCTTGCCCATAAAATATTCGGCAAAGCCCAGTAATAAGCCGCAGGCACCGGCGCACAAGGAATCCATCAGACTGCCCCCAAAGAAAACACTAAACCCCCAGGCTACCAGAATGTAACCCAGCAATACGATTGGCAGTTTATAGTGCTTTCGTTTTGCTTCCGTTTCCTGCACCCATTGCATAGCGGTTTGAAGATCCGGGGTTTGGGCGCAAATGCGCCGGCCCAGATTGGAATACTGCTCCACCGCATCCAAGTCAGTTCCTTTTCGCTCAATGCGGCAAAGTTGTGTCAGTGGGGGCTGTCCGGGCACCAGGATGGTAATGATCAGACTGTTGGGAACAGAATAGACCCGGGAATCTACTCCATAGGCATTCAAAATTCGATTGATGCTTTCTTCCACCCGGTAGGTTTCTGCGCCGCCCATTGCGATCCGGCAGCCAATTTGGGAAACAAGGTCCATTAGTAATGTATAATTCATAGTACGCACCATTTGTTATAAAAGGGGACGGATATACCGCCCCCTATATTCCGGATTGTTCTTTTATCAGATGCCCTTTTGCATTTCGTCAATGGACTCCAAAATAGCGTCTGCCATATAGTCCAGTTGCTCCTGGGTCAGGCCATAGATGGGGAAGTGGGTAAACCGGCGGTCAAAGACTTCCTCAGTTACAGGGCAGGAAGCGGCAATGGCAGCTTCATCATAGCCACGATCCTTCAGAACCTCAAAACGGTACAAAGGACCAAAGTGGGCGATTTCTGTAACACCCTTTTGTGCCAGTTTCTTCTTGAACAGTTGCACATCGCCACCGGCCTTCTCCGGGTCGATGATCACACTGTACAGGTGGAAAGTGGGCTTAATATCTTCGTTGCCCAGATCCTGGGGGATGATGGCATCACAGACGGACAGGCGGTTTGTCAGGTAAGTTGCGGCCTGTCTGCGCGCCTCCAGAATCTGATTGTACCGGGCAAGCTGCAGTTGCAGGCCCAGACCCTGGATTTCGGTGGTGGAGAAGTTGGTGGCAACGAAATTGCTGCCGTCCTTACCGGGGATGGCGCACACATCGTACAGCCAGTTTTTGATCTGCTTGGAGAAGTCAGCACCCAGGAAACGGGCCCGCTTCATCTCCGGACGGAAATTTTCAATGGTGGTGGTCAGAATGCCGCCTTCACCGAAGGAGGTCATATTCTTCACTTCGTGGAAGGAGTATGAACCGAAGTGACCGATGGTACCCAGTTTCTTGCCCTTATACTCACCGCCAAAGCCGTGGGCAGCATCCTCAAGAACGATCAGATCGTGCTTCTGAGCCAGTTCCATAATGGCATCCATATCCACAGGATAACCGCCGATATGTACCGGCACGATCATCTTGGTCTTGGAAGTGATCTTCTTTGCCACATCCTTGGGATCCATATTCAAGGTGACAGGATCCACATCCGCAAACACGATCTTACAGCCGATGGACAGGGGATATGCCATAGTAGCGGCAAAGGTGATAGCCGGTACGATCACTTCGTCGCCGGGCTGCAGGTTTGCATACTTGGAAGCAATTTCAAAGCCGGCAGTGCAGTTGGTCAGGAACACACAGCCTTCGGTATTGAGAAACTGGTCGCACATTTCCTCGGCCTTTGCCACTTCTGCGTCCAAAGACAGTTTTGCAGGCGGCTCGGCCACCTGATCCAGAGCGTAAATCTTTTCTTCCACAGCCTGGATGGCTGCATCATACTGGGCGCCTTCGCCCTTCATCATAAAGCGAACAATGGCCATCAGGTCCTGGGCGTTGTAGTTTTCACCAACCGCTGCCCAGGGCACTTTGGTTTCGCCGGTATTGTAACGAAAATCAGATGCTTTCTTTGCCATTATGTTTTCTCCTTTACATTGTAACAGTTATTTTCTCATTATTGGAGCGGTATGCCGCTTCGATAATGCGCTGGACTTGTACAGCCTGCTGGGCAGGTACTTCCAGAGGCGCGCCGGTGAGCAGGGAATTGGAAAAACTGGAAATTTCTCTTGCATAGGCATTGCCAAATTCCACATGGATGCTTTCACCCTGGGCTTTGTTGGTGTTTTGCTGGGCAACATAGTCACCCTGCTGGCCTAAGAACATAGCATCCAGTGTGCCGCCGTCTTCCTGACCGATCACACCGTAGCCCAGGAGTCTGCCCTGGTCGCCGAAGATCTCAATACGCCATTTGGCGGCTTCGTCGGGGACGTTGAAATTGGACTGGACCACACACTGACAGCCGTTTTCCATACGCATCAGCACAGAGGAACTGTCTTCCACTTCATAATGGAAGGATAAGGTGTCGTGGAAGGCTGCCACATCCTTTACATTGCTATTTAAGATGTACTGCATCAGGTCGATGCAATGCACGCCCATATCCATCATCGCACCGCCGCCACTGTGTGCCTTTGTCTGCCGCCAGGCACCGGGAATGTCCGGATACCAGCAGGTAAACTGGGCGTAACCGGAAACAGGCTTGCCGATTTTCCCTTCTGCAATGGCCGTTTTCATCGCCTGCACATAGGAGCCAAAACGCATCATAAGGCCGGCTGCGATCTGAACGCCCTTTGCCTGACAGTAATCGACTACCTTCTGACCTTCCTCAGCGGTCATTGCCAAGGGTTTTTCGATCAGAATGTGCTTGCCTGCATCGGCTGCTGCCATCGCCTGCTTCGCGTGCAGAACCACAGGAGAAGCAATGTACACAGCATCGATTTCCGGATCCGCCAGCAAATCGGCTTCGTTATCATAGGCTTTTTTACAGCCCCATTTGGCACGGCATTTTTCCGCCAGTTCCATATTGATCTCCATAACTGCCACAAGCTCCGCATTGTCGCAAAGCATCATACCGGGAATGGTACGGCGGTCGGCAATGCCGCCTGCACCGATCACACCCCATCGGATCTTCATAGTATTCCTCCCCGTTGTTGTTGATTTACAGTCCTGCTTTTGGTAATGGGCTCCAAAAACACATCAGTGCCGCAGAACTTTTTTGTTGTTTTTATACACATATTATTGTATCAGGGGAACTGGGGGAAAAACAGTATGAATATTCCCGGTTTTTAGCACTATGTTCCTTTTTTGAAAAAATTATTTGACAAAAACAATATTTTGCCTATAGTAATTTTCAGGGAGGGTGATTTATGCTGATTGAATATGATGTTCCCAAAATCAATAAAGTACTGCATGACTTTTATCGGGCAACCGGCACACGTATGGATCTTTTTGACAATAATTTTTCTCCCATTAGTTCCAGTCAGAACGAAATGTGCAACTACTGCCGGCAAATTCAAAGAAACGGGGCTTGCAAGAATTCCTGTGTGGCATTTGACAAGATGCTCCTGGAAAAAAGCAAACTCAGCCAGCAAACCCAGCAGGATTATTGTCCCTTTGGACTGCTGAATATCGTCTCCCCGATTTTTTACAACGAGAACATTCTGGGGTACTTATTCTTCGGTCAAATGCGGATATCGCCTGATTTCCCTATGGAGAAATTTCAGGGCAATACGGTTTTGCGTGCGGATTATGACGCATTGGAACAGTTTACACTGCCTCAGTCCCAGAGCATCGCCAATTTGGCACAGATCCTGATCGGACATATTTTAACGGAAAAAATGCTCAAGCCGGACAGCAGTGAAATCGTTACGAAAGCAGTGGCGTTTATTCAGAGCAATCTGGAAAAGGACCTGTCCATTAAGTTGATCTCCCAAAGCATCAATGTTTCCAAAAGTGTTTTATATAAAAAATTCCGTGACCGCTTTGGCAGTACGGTTGGGGAGTATATCAATAAAAAACGGGTGGAGCATTCCCGGAAATTGCTGACCACCACATCCCTTTCTATGGAGGAAATATCCCAGCAATGCGGATTTTCCAGCGCCTCCTATTATACGAAGATTTTTAAGCGGTATACGGGAATCACACCCCTGAAATTCCGAAAATCCATACCTTAAATTTTACGAAGTGTGGATATTCCGGTCAAACCCGTCAAATAAATGCCTTCCCCTGGGGGAAGGTGGATTCAAATCCGGACACACTTGTTCGGATTTGAAGACGGATGAGGGTCTTTATTATGCTAATTTAAGCGATATTTTTATATTTTGCTTTTGGTTTTTCCCTCATCCGCCCCGGTGTGCGCACTGGGGCACCTCTAAATTAAGGTGCGATTGCCACTGGCAATCGTTTATTTCCAGCCACAAGGGCGCCCCCAGGGGAAGGCATTTGCCCGATAAACTGAAATTTGATAAAAAGATGGAGGCAGGCTGCTATAGCGCTACCTCCATCTTTTAGTTTATCCGTTCCATTGGGCATCGCCCAGGGGAAAATAATTTGTGTTGGTGTTTTTAAAATCAAATACGTGCAGATCGGCACAGTGGATACCGGGGGAGTCGCAAGGAACAATGCCACTGCAATGGTCTGCCCACCAGCCTTTGAAGTGCTGGGAGGATTTGATCGCTGCATAGCGAAGCAAATCGTGGCGTAATCCCACCATACGGAAAAATCCGTCGTCCATAGCCTGACCTCTGATTGAGGTTACGATAATATTTACATTGCCAACTACCAGCAGTACTGTCAAACCGGCAGAGCAAATGCTGCCACCTCCCATCGGAGACAGGCCCAGGAATTTGCCATCGCTAATGGATTTTACATAGGCGTCGGTCAGTTCGATGGGCTCACCGTGAAGATTATCCGTCTTACCGCCTAACTTGCAGGTGATCGTTGCACCTACACCGGCTTTTGCTGCCAATTCTGCCACTTGGGGATCGTGAATACTGCCAAAAGCAGATCCAGGAAGATTCCGTTTGAGCATTTCCTGCAGAAGATACGTACCATCTCCGGGAGCACCGCCGCCGGTGTTATCCGAAGATTCGTGGATAATTACCGGACCGTTTGTAATGGGGATCTGCTCTGCAAGATCCATTGCCATTTTTGCAGAATTGGCAGGAACAGCAAAGTTTTTTCGAAGATCCCAGGCATATTGTGCGATCTGAGATGCACAGCGGTCTGCGGATTGCTGGGTTTTTGCCATAGTCGTTATGCTGACACCTGCCTGGGGGATATCAGAATAGGGAAAACCGTGATAAAAGGTTGCGTTCAACAACTGCGGGTCGTCTTGCTCCTGTTTTATCATAAATTGTTGTATATCATGGGCAGGACCAGAGAGGGTTACGCCTTCTGCGGGAACAATGAGCCATGGCAGTTGGATCAATCGCTTATAAGGCCGCCAGTGGTTTGTTGCCATATCCGCAAGAATTTCCAGCATATCTGCACCGGCTTCAAACTCGTCCACATGAGGGTAGCACTTAACACCGGTGAGGAGATCTGCATATTTTACCATTTCGTATGTCACATTGGCATGCAGATCCAGCACACAGCCAATGGGCATATCCGGACCAAATTGCTCCCGTACTGCCCGAAGGATCTCGCCGTCTGCATCGGGATAGTTATCTGCCACACCCGCGCCATGGAGGTTCAAAGCAATGGCATCCAAAGGCTTTTCCTGATGTGCTTGCCACAGAAGTGCCACAATGCTGTCTCGGTGTTTTTCCAGAGCTTCGTCTGTAATATGTCCGGAGGGGCACAGATAGGCGGAGGCAGCGGGGACGATCTCAATTCCCAACTCTTTTCCTTTTGCCAGAAAGCCACCGCTATAATTCCGCCTTGGTTCATAGATGTCGCGGTAAGTTTCTTTTTCAAATCGGGTTCTGCACATTAAATTCCAAGTCATATAAATATTGGAAAAAGAATTTGTTTCGTGATGGAGTGCAGCAATGCCAATTCGCATAAAGATCCCTCCTAAGTATGTTACTACTTATATTAGACCTCTTGTTTATAAAATTGTCAATAGACATTTTCCAATGTTTCATATATAATAAGTTAAGATTTTGTATAGAAAGAGGATGATTATGGACAATCAGTTGCAGAGAAAATACGGATTATTTACTGCCATTTGTATGGTAGTTGGCATTGTGATTGGTTCCGGTTTGTTCTTTAAGGCACAAACAATCTTGCAGAAGACTGAGGGCAATATGCCTCTGGGCATTCTGGCGTGGATCATTGGCGGCGCCATTATGCTGGTGTGCCTTTTGACCTTTTCCTTTATGGGCCAAAAATACGAACGGGTCAACGGTCTTGTGGACTATGCAGAAGCCACCGTGGGACCCCGATATGGCTATTATATGGGTTGGTTTTCTGCAACCATCTATTTCCCCAGTATGACCGCAACCCTTGCGTGGCTCACTGCCCGGTATACGCTGGAGTTTCTCACTTCTGCAAATCCCAATTTCCTCCTATCCATTCCTGCAGCCCAAGGAGGCTGTGCCGTTGGACCGGAATGTATGGCACTGACCCTATTTTATCTATGTGTGGTTTATGCAGTCAATGTGCTCTCTCCCAAACTGGCAGGCAAATTGCAAACTTCTACCACAGTGATCAAACTGATCCCCATTTGCCTGATGGCGGTGGTGGGATTGATCTACGGCATTATTTCCGGCACATTGCAGGAAAATATCACCACCACAGCGCAGGTGGAAGCCGTTTCTTCCAGCCCCCTGTTTACGGCAGTGTGTGCCACGGCTTTTGCTTACGAAGGCTGGATTATTGCTACTTCCATCAACGCCGAGATCAAGGATGCCAAGAAGAACCTGCCCAAGGCGCTGATCGTTGGCGGTGTGGTCATTGTGGCAGCGTATCTGCTCTATTATATTGGCGTTGCCGGCGGGGCATCCAATCAGGAACTGGTGGATCAGGGTGCAACGGTTGCCTTTACGAATATTTTTGGCGGTGTCCTGGGCAATATCCTCAATCTCTTTGTGGCTATCTCCTGCCTGGGCACAGCCAACGGCTTAATGCTGGGGTGTACCCGGTGTATGTACTCTCTGGCAAACCGGGGAGAAGGCCCGAATCCTGAAAAGTATAATCAGGTGGACAAGGTTACCAATATGCCCGGCAATTCCGGTGTGTTTGCTTTGATTGTCACTGCTGGCTGGTTTTTGTACTTTTACCTGACCAATCTTTCCGGACACTGGAAAGATGCATTTGTGTTTGACTCCACAGAACTTCCCATTATTACGGTGTATCTGATGTATCTGCCGATGCTCATCCAATGGATGCGAAAGGAAAAGGATCAAAAAGCGGTGCGCCGCTATATTATGCCTACACTGGCATTTTGTGGCAGTGTGTTTATGGTGATCGCCTGCGTGTTCAGTCACGGAAAAAGTTGTATCTGGTATCTGATCGTCTTTGCCGTGATAATGGCGATCGGCACCATCGTAAACAAGGCAAAGAAATAATATATAAAAAGACAGGGGACGGTACTCTGTCTGCAAAAGATCGGCGGGGGCTTGCCCCCGCCGAAAATATTGTTATAAAGTTCGCTGAATTTCTTTTAGTTGCCGCCGGGATTTTACGCCCAACTTGCCGTAAAGATTTTTATTGTGGAATTTCAGGGTGTTTTGGGTGATGTGCAGGGCTTCTAAAATTTCCTCTGTGGTCATATCTTTCAGATAGCAATCATAAATTTCCTGTTCCTTTGGAGTGAGGGAGGCAAGACCCTGGGTAAACATTGCCAGTTGCTCCGAATTGACGGAAGGTGCAGGTTCTGTGGAGACCACTGCAGGCGTCTGTTTCTTTTCGGCTTCTGCCATCACCAGACACAGTCCCAGCAAAAACAGTTCACTGATAATATAAGAAACTGCCAAAAATTCAAAGCGGTTATCAAGGAATTGCTCCACCAGCCAAACAGCAATATTGACAAATACGGCAACTGCCAAAACACAGGCATAGGCAGTAGACAGGATCTTTTTTGTCATCACAGAACGGATGATCACTGCAACCATAGCAATAAAATATCCCGATAAGTATACAAGATAAATGGGATGCAGCGGACCATACACTTTCTGAAGGATCACCATACCCTCTACCCGGTGGAATGCCACTTCTGCATAGTAAATATTCAAAATTCCGGGGCTGGCGGCGATAAGAAACACCAGAATACTAAATCCCAAAAGGGAATGGGGCAGCCAACGGGGGTAAGAGATCCGGGTCACCCGCAGGATGATCATCAGCATAGAAAGAGGCAAAAACACCGAGCCCAAATATGCCAGCCGATTGGCGTTGAGCGCCTGATTCAGGTTCTGGGAGACAGACAGCAAAAGATAACCCACATTTACTACCAGCACGCAGAAAAACAGCACCTTCAGCCAAATCTCCCCCTTCTTGTTGATCAAACAACAACCGATCAGCAAACACAGGGACAGAAAGGCAGTGATTGCATAGATGATCGTCAACTGGGAAAGGGTCATATCCCCAGGTGCGGTCAGAACCGCATGGTCAATATTTATAAACAGATCCATACCACACCTCCTGACAGATCATTTGCCCACACTTTTTACAAAAATAGCCTACACCCCACACTTTTGAAGGAAAAGTGTGGTGACAGTGTGGGGAAAAAGAAATAAAATAAACTTGTAAAACTATTGTTAGTTTAACATAGGAAACCAACGTAGTCAAGGACACAAGGGGAAATAGAAAAGGAGTGGCGAAAATGAAAAAATTATGGATCTTATTGGTAATCGCATTGTGCTTTACTCTGTGCGCTTGCCCGGCACTGGAAGAAAGTGGACCTCCGGTTGCCAAAGATGTGCATATTACTGCCGGCAAAATTGAGCCGGGTATGACCGCAAAGGATATTTTGGTGGAAGTGACCATTGACCACCAGCCCGTTGCCTGCCGGGTAGAACTTACCGGCTTTACAAATGAGGGATACTGGGAGATGGAAGAAGATGAAAAAGTTCCCAATTCCTTCTTGGTCCGCTTGAATGTGTACTATTCTCTGCCTGAGGGCTATGATGTGGACAACATCAATGTGGAAATGGAATGTGACGGCGGTGAATACGACGGAACCGGCAGTGTGGGAGATGATGATCAGGGCTGTGTAGAAGCCTGGTCTTATGCCTTTTACGGCGAATTACCGGAGGAGGAAACCACTTTGCCGCCTGTAGAAACCACCCAGCCCACGGTGGAAAACACTCAGCCTACTGTGGAGGCCACCCAACCGCAGACACAGCCCCAACCCTCGCATACTCACGACTGGACAGAAAAAGATGGGGTATCCTTCTTTGTGGACTGCACCAAAGACAGTGTAAAAACTTATGTATGCACTTGCGGGAAAACCAAGACGGAAACGATTCCTGCCCCGGGCCACGATTTGAAGGAAAGCCTCAGTCAGCCTACCTGTACACAAGAGGGTCATAAGACCTCTGTCTGCAGACGGTGCGGTGCCGGCTTCCAGGAAGAGATCCCCGCCACCGGTCACAACTGGTCTGAGTGGGTCAAGGAAAACGGATCTGTCCATAAGCATACCTGCACTACCTGCGGCGCAGAAGAAACGGCGAAACATAATATTCCTGCAGGAACCGTTACCTGCACCGATTGCGGAGAGGATATTATCAACTGATCCTTATGGGTAACAATAAAGAAGAAAAGGAGAGATACAAATGCGGAAGATTTTGCAATATTTATTGATCACTGCACTGATGTTGACATTGGCAGTTTATGTAATCGCAGCTCCTGCAGAACCCCAGATTACGATGCAGCCTCAGAACTACCAGTACCCCCAATACAGTGTAGCAATGTATTCAGTGGAAGCAACTGGCACGAATTTGTATGCTATCTGGTATCTGGAATATGAGGGAAAGACTTATAATCTTTCCGACAATACAAACGGAGTTGAACCCTGGGAAGGCTATGCAGGCGAAAAATACGGTCCCATAAACGAGGGCAATACCTTCGGCTGGTTCTTTGGAGGCATTGAAGAGGGGTTAAATGGCGCCCAGATTTGGTGTGTCATTGAGGACGGACACTATAGCATTACCAGCGAGCGGGCGCTGATCACTGTCCAGGGGGATGTGATGCCTCCGGAGATCTTGAAGATGCCGGCTGCACTGACCGTGCAAAAAGGGGAGCGTGCAGAAGCTCGCTGTGTGGCAAAAAGTGTTGATAATTCCCAACTGGAGTTCCAGTGGTATGAAACATCCACAGGAAAACTGCCGGACATCCGTGCCATCTCCGATGAAACTTCAGATACATTATTTTTCAATACGCAGACCACCGGCACCCAGTACTATGTGTGCTGTGTCACCAGCAGTGCAGGCGGCAGAGCCTATTCCAGCGTGCTGCCGGTTACGGTAACCGACAGCGGCGTTGCAACAGAAGGGAAAGCACCGACGTTCCAGACAAAAACCTTGCCCCAGGGCCGTGTAGGCGAGGACTACGGGTTTACTTTGGAAACAGATGATCACGGTGCAGTATTCAATGTGTCCTATAATCCCGGCGGTGCCAATGATTTTGAAAAAACCGGTCTGGTGCTGACTCAGGAAGGTATGCTGGCAGGTAAACTGACCAAGGCAGGAACCTATACATTCACCGTCTGTGTTTCCAATACTTATGGAGAAGATTATGGTGTTTTGACACTAACGGTTGTAGATTCGGCGGAAACCACACCGACCACCCAGCCGGAAGAAACCCAGGCATCTACCACCCAGGAAGTGGAAACCACAGAAGTTCCTGATACCCAGGAGGCAATGGCAACAGAAGGCACCACGACACCCACAAAAGACAAGGACGATGACGGAGAAAAGGGCGGCAACGGAAAATGGTTGCTGATTGTGTGCGTCGGTGTGGCGGCGGTTGGCATCGGTGTAGGTCTTGGTATAATTATCGGCAAGAAAAAGAAATAAATAACCCGATAAAAGGTGCGTTGTAAAAGTCTGCAGCGCACCTTCCTTGCTATCAAATTCCTGTTTGACAGCTTGTTCGTAGGGGACGCCGCCCTCGGCGTCCCATCTGTATTTTAGGGGTTCGATGCCCCAAAAATACAGAAATATTGG
>JAZNDD010000154.1:0-5934 GCA_045587865.1 Faecousia sp. | reverse complement strand
CAAACAGAAATTTGATAAAATGAGGGAGGTGGCTCGAGACATGAGCCACCTCCCAAAATTGTTTTCATTTATCCTGAAAAAATATGCGTTTCTTTACAGCCCCTTTTGTTGCAATAATATAGCAAAAATGGCTAGATGTGCGCCCGGTTTTTGAATTCCGTAGGGGTCATACCGGTGTGCTTGCGAAACACCCGGGAAAAATACCGGGGATTATCAAAGGACAAGTATTCTGATATTTGGGCAAAGTTTAGATTGTTCTCACGGATCAGCCGCTTTGCCTCTTTAATAATAAAAGAAAGATACTGCTTCAAGGTGTTATCCAGTTGTGACCGGTGCTTCGAGAAATAAGCCATTGCAGCAGATGCATTGCTGGCAAAGCGCGCACAGACCGGCTTAACCGGAGGTCTTGATTATTACAAATCGTTTGCAGGGAGCAGGTCACTGACCCCGTTGGGACATAGTTTCTGCTCATAATCGTCACCACAGAAATTGTCAAACACACTGGTGAATGCATCCGGACTAATGATTGCACCCACTTCTATCAGACTGATTACGCCGTAGCGATCGATCACAACGGTACAAGGGAAGGCGCTGAAACCAAACTTTCCAGGCCAACTAACGTCACAAGCAGCCATATCAAAAGTCAGACCCATACTTGCCTGGTATGCACCCACATCTGCATTGGAATCAATAAAACTCAGAGCGATCACTGCTGCATTGTCCTGATAAGTCTGGTAAGCCTGTTCCATATAGGGGAACTGCGTTGCGCAAGGACCGCAGGATGCAAACCAGAAGTTAAGCATAACCATATCTTTTTGGGCCAGCACTTCAGACAGTTTCTTAGTGGTGCCGTCCGGCAGAGTGTAACTGAAGTCATACATCACATCGCCCAGTTTCAGGTTGCTTGCATTGCCCAACTGCTCGTCAGTAATTAAAGAAGAAGTCAGGATAATATCTGCAGTATCACCACTGAAAGCATAATATGTTTCTACATTGTAGCCTTTGGGGGCACCAGATACCGCAACTGCATAGTTGCTACTCTTGTTCATATTGAAACTGACAGAGCCGTTTGCATCGGTCTTGCCTTCCTGCTTCAAATTGGTAAGGCTATCGTCAGCATAGATGCAAATGTCCAAACCCTCCATTGCCATACCGCCGGCTGTTTTTACGGTAACGGTATAACAAACACCCTGAGGCTCAAATGCCGTCATAAAGTTTTTCAGCATTACGGCGCATTCTGCACGGGTGGCGTTGCCCAGAGGATCCAAACGCATGGTAGAAATATCGGCACCTGCCGTTCCCTTGCCGTTTAGGATCTTATGGGTCACTGCCCAGTTCATTGCTTTTTTTGCATAGTCGGAAACCTTGTTTCCGTCTGCAAATCCATCAATCATACCATCTTGTGCATCCAGAGAACAGCCCTTCATACCTGCATAACGGTAGAGCATCACAGCCAGATCCTGACGGGTAATTTTCATTCCTACACCGAACTTGCCGTTGCCCATTCCCATGACGACCTGCGCTTCGTTTGCCCACAAAACTGCATTTTTGTACCAATCGTCCTTTACATCCGGGAACTTGTTTTCGATGCTGGTATCCGGTCTTCCTTCTGCATTGTAAAGCACCTGAACAAATTCTTCTCTGGTCAGACGGCTGTTGGGGTCGAACTTAATTCTGCCAAGATCGTCTGTTCCCTTGCCGTTCATCAGACCCTTATGGCAAGTATAGAGCGCCGCATTAAACTGCCAGTCGGTGTTGCCCACATCGGCAAAAGCCTGTTTGGCAGGGCCTTCGAAATGATATCCCGCACAGCAACTGCACTGACGGACAAGTTGTGTACCCAGGATAATGTTCTGCACATCGTAATGCCACTGGGCATTCAGATTTTCCGTGTTATCCATTTCCAGACCGGCTTTGTCGGTTTCAGAGCCGCCGTAGAAAATTACTTCCAAATGGGCGCAACTGGAAAATGCATCATTGCCAACACCGGTAACGCCCTTATCCAGCACCAGTTTCTGAATGAAACTTAAGTACTTGTGCCAGGGTGCCACGCCGTAGGAATAGGATTCCATAGCGCCGGTTCCGGAAATTTCCAGAATACCCTTGCCGTTTAAGGACCAGGTAATGTTCTCACCGCAGGCACCGCCGGCGATCTGGGTGTTGTCTTTCTCCCACTGAGCTTTGAGTTTTTCTTCTGCTGCGATCAGATTTGTGATATTGATCAGTTCTTTCTGATCCTCCAGCACTGCATCGTAACGCACCCGCAGATCCAGGACGATCTGCTCATCTTCCAGCGCATCCACATCCAGTGCGTATATATCCTTTTGCAGCTGATTTAGCGCTTCGCTCTGGTTGAATATGGATGCTGCGGCGAAGGAGGTCTCCAAAAGCTCAGCATTTCGGATATAACGCTTCTGGCGATCGCTCATCTCCATATATGCCCCGTTCATTTCCTCCAGGGCTTCAAAATCCTCTGCGGTGATGACAGCGCAGACTTCGTCGATCCGTGCTCTTAAGATCTGCGCCTCTGCCTCTTGCAGTGTGCACAGCTCCTGCACCAATGCCTTATCCTTCAGGGACAGGGCTTCATAGCTCTGTCTTGCTGCCGCAACCTGATTCGCTTTGTCAGCAGTGATCTTGCCCAATGCCTTGATCTGCGCATCCACCGCCTGGGCTTTTGCCCACTGGCTGGACTTCACATTCAGGGGCTTCATATACAGGTCTGTGCCGGAAACATAGTACAGATTGCCATTTGCGCCCAGTGCATAAGTCTCAGGCGCTGTGGTCAGGATCTGCTCGTTCTTTGCTACCCGGATATTGCCAACCGCAGCATTCCAGTTTGCCAGGATAACCTGTTGCATTTTTGCATTATAGAAGCTAACAAACAGGCTGTTATTTGCCTTATCGAAGATAATTCTGCGATTGTGCTGGCCAACGCCGCCACTGCTCTTATATTCACTGTGGCCCAGGTTCAGCACTTCTTGCACAGTAAAGGTCTTGCTTGCCTTATTGTAGGTGAAGCAGAACAGCACATCGGAAACAATGCCCCAGATACGGCCCTGCTCGTCCACGGAAATACCGCCCACATAGTCGATGGGGTCTTCTGCGCCATCTCCATCTGCATCCACCAAAGTCAGGTAATCCCGCAGATCCAGGGTTGCTTCGATCGCCATATTCTCATAGTCCAATACGAAGACCTGGGCAGATGTGCCATCCACCACACCGGAACCGGAGCCACCGGAGCGGGTGGTCGCGCCAAAGAGCCGTCCATCACTGTAGACGATGCCCTTCACTGCCAGATCCCACAGCTCGCTAAATTCTTCCGGGACACACTTTTCTGTCTTTGTGGGATTTTTCTTGAAGTGGATAAAGTCCTCGGTTTCGGTGGCAATGTTATACACACCTACGCCGCCGCCATTGATATAACTGTCAGGGATCGTACCGGCGAACACATAGCCGTCGCCGGTCTCCACCGTATGGATACGCTTCTGATCGTACTGCTTCATATTGGCGATCAAGGGCTTAATAATATTGCTGTCGGCATCACCGCCGTAGCCTGTCTTATTCACAGGGTCGATCTCATAAACCACACAGGCAGAGTAGTTACCGGAAATCAGGTGGAATTTGCCATTCTCGTCCACATAGTAGGTCTGGCTGTCGGTCTGACCGCCGGTGACATAGCGGGAGGAGAAGGTTTCCGTCTTGGTATCGAAGGCAGCACAGTTCCAGTTATTCCAGGCACCGATGTACAGAACATCATCATACCAGGTGCCGATGTTAATGGAAGAACCGCCCGCCGCAGAGGTGTCGATCGCAAGGTCCGTGATGATCCTTGTGCTCTTTGTGTCCACATTAAACAGGCGAACACCGCTGCCTGAGAAGGTGGTCACATAGGTTTCCTCCACGCCATCCTTGTTCATATCCAGGGTAACTGTCGTTTTTTGTCCGGTTCTCAGGGCTCTGAAGTTAGAATTCTCCCTTGCCATCTTACCGGTTGCCACATCATAGGAATAGATACCGGAATTGATTATATAGAAATACTGCTTGCCGTTGATGACCTCACTTGCGTGACCGCCCATACCGTTTTCCCAGGCATCCTTCGCAGCAGAGGTCTTGCTGGAAAACAGGCCCCTGGACACCACTTCATCGTAAGTAACCAGCTTGAAGGTAGCCAGGTCGATCAGCACCATACCGGATGCGCCACTGCCGCCGGCGATCAGGTACTTATCGCCCAAAACCGTTACGCCGTGAGGCACACTGGTGCCGTGGAGCTGCTCTGTCACATCAATGGCAGCAACGGTCTTCTTATTGGCAACATCCTGCTTTACAATGATGGTATGGTTATCGCTGCTCGCCTTTGCATACAGATAGCCATTGTGATAGTAGGTAGCGGTGACCTTTCCGGTTTCATCCTCTTTATTTTTGGTGATGCCCGCCAAAGCCCGCACGGACGCGGTCACCACATCTCCCAGATCAACATAGGTTCTGGCAGCTATATCATACTGCACCAGATGGCCGCCGTAGATCGAGCCGAAATAGAGATAACCGTCAGAGCCATAGTGGGCGCCCTGGTTATGACCTTCACCGCTCAAGCCCTCAAATGCTCTAAAGTCCGGGGTGGTCCTGCCGGTCATTGTCTTGGTGTCGAAAATATACAGGCGCTTGCCGTCACCGCCCACGATCACTCTGCCGTCAGGGGTTACCGTTGCGTGGGTTGGATAGTACAGATCCGTAGAAACGGTTGCAACCAGAGATTCTTCACCGGCAACGTGCTTATCCAGGTCATAAATTACCATTTTGCCGCCTTCCAGAGGACGGAAATAGTAATCGTGACCATTCACCTCCGTTACAGCAGCCATATGGCCGCCGTCGGCTGCAGGGACTACATTTTTCTGCACTTGGATATGGTTGACCTCGGCTGCTCCTTCCAGCGGTGTGCCTGCTGTTCCGTCTTTCGTAAACAAAAGACCTTGCAGGCAGGTATAGTTGCCTGCCATTGCAGAATCCTGATAGTTTTCCACCACCACGATATACTCTTTATTTGCTTCAAAGGTCTGGTAGCCAATGAAAGCAGTGTTTACAGCATTCACTGTACCTGCATTCAGGTTTGCCTTGCCTACCCGGTTATCCGGGTCCATTGCTGCGTGGATAGCCTCCTGGCGGGCAAGGACTGTATCGTGGTCGAGAGAGGCTGCACCTTGCGCCGGTATAACATAAACTGCCACTGTAGGAGAGCCTTCATAGCCATAGAAATCCAACTTTACAGACCAGTTGCCTGCGCCGGGACTCTTGATGCGGAAGGCGATCCACTGGTCCTGTCCCAAAACCGAGCGAAGACCCTGTGCCATCAATCTGCAATGGTTGGTCCGGGGCAGATGCTCATCGGCTGCGGTCGTGCCGCACAGGCCTGCACTGGCAGCTTCAAAAGTCCAGTTCAAATTGCCGGAGGCGTACCGCTCCGGAACGGATGTCTGCACCTTACTTGATCCCACATTGCCGGTGAGAATATAGGCAAAGGGGGAAGTCTTTCCGGAAGGGTCACTGGGAATCTTGTTGTAATCATTTATCAGATTAAGGTTATAGGAAACCTTCGTCTTAAAAAAATCATCCCAGTCCACTGCGTTTGCTACCGGCAAGGTGCAGGACAAAAGTGTACACACTACCAGTGTCAATGCCATAAATCGTTTCAGGGTCTTTCTCATATAAATCCTCCAAACCATCGTCTAAAATGTGATAATTGCGCATATTATTTTTTATTTTATCACATATTTTTCCTAAGCACAAGCATATACTTCGCAAATCTGCGGCAATGCTTTCCTACTGCCAAATTTCTGTTTGTCAAACAGATTCGTAGGGGACGCCGCCCTCGGCGTCCCATCAGGAAATCCGTCCTCGATGGGCGGATTGCCTGCAACTTGCCAATATTTCTGTATT
>JAZNDD010000153.1:0-5815 GCA_045587865.1 Faecousia sp. | reverse complement strand
ATTACGCGGACGATAACCTTAAATAACCTCAAGCAAGCAACCATCGCGTCATTCTGAGGTTCAAAGATCTTTCGACTCGCTGTACGGTGGTAGCAAGCCACCGCCCTAGGATAACGCGTTATTGCTTTTTGTGTTTTGGATGTTTTCCCGCGATATAGAATTGTCCATTGTCAATTATCCATTGTCCATTTAAAAATGGAGGTAGCCAAGCTACCTCCATTTTTCTATTACAGTGCCATCACAAATTCCAGCATTTTATCCTTTGCGATCACGCCGGTGTGCAACTCTATCTTTTCCTGCAGACCGCTCAGGTTCTCCGGAACGGGAACACCGGTCTTTTCCTGCAGACGGTCCATCATCGCAAATTCGTCCAAATCCTGCTCCCCTTCCAGTGCGGTCAGCACCGCTGCAGGGAACTTATAGGGAGATGCGGTGGAAAGCACTACCATCGGGCGGTTATCGCCGGTTTGGGTCACATAGTCTTCTGCCACAGCCCAGCCGGTGGCTGTATGGGTATCGCACAGATATTTCTGCTCCTGCCAGACCTTTGCAATGGTCCGGCTGGCTTTTTCGTCGTCGCAGAAGCCTGCCCAGAATTCCTCCAATATAGCATTCTTCATTGCTTCCGGAACTGTGTAGACGCCCTCCTTATTCAGGCTATTCATCAGGTCCGCGACAAGCTGGGTATCCCCACCGGACATAAAGAACAAAAGCCGCTCCAAATTGGAAGAGACCAGAATGTCCATAGAAGGAGAAATGGTCTTATGCAGAGGACGGCGGCGGTCATAAGTGCCAGTACGGATAAAGTCGGTAAGTACATTATTTGCATTGGAAGCGCACACCAGTTTGCCCACAGGCAGACCCAGTTTTTTCGCCAGCCAGCCTGCCAGAATATCACCGAAATTACCGGTAGGCACGCAGAAATTCACCTTATCCCCCATCTGGATCTGACCCCGCTTCAAAAGATCTGCATAGGCCTTGAAATAATAGGTGATCTGGGGGGCAAGACGGCCGATGTTAATGGAGTTTGCCGTAGACAGGCGGCTGCAGTTGCCACCGGGCAGACAGCCGTTTTCAGCCGCTGCAAAAATGTTTTTCACGCCGGTCTGGGCGTCGTCAAAATTGCCCTTCACGGCACAAACCGCCACATTGCCGCCCTCCTGGGTCACCATCTGCGCCCGCTGAACCTTGGACACGCCTCCGTCCGGATAAAATACGCAGATCTTTACCCCTTCCACATCCTGAAAACCTGCCAGCGCAGCCTTTCCGGTATCGCCGGAAGTAGCCGTCAGGATCAAAATATCCTCTTGCATACCCTTTTGGGTCTTGGCTGCGGTCAGCAGTTGGGGCAGCATACACAGCGCCACATCCTTAAAGGCAGAGGTGGGGCCACGGAACAGCTCCAGCACCGTAAAGCGGCCGGTATCCACTGTGGGGGTCAGTTCTTCTGTCTGGAATTTTCCGGTGTAAGCCTTGCCCACCAGCGCTTCCATATTGGGGATATCCGGCAGCATTGCACCGATGATCCGGGCTGCCATTTCCATGGTATTTTCCTGCAGGCAAGCCGCCACATCCACACTAGGCAACTGCTGGGGCACATACAGTCCCCCATCCGGCGCAAGACCGGAAAGCACAGCCTGGGCGCTGTCTACTTTTGTATCAAGTGATCGGGTAGAATGGTAAAGCATAGGGTCCTCCTGTAAAAACTGAACAAATCTTTCGCAGTTTCTAATTAATAGTTGTTTTTAATGCTACTATTGCATTTTCATTGATCTTATGATATACTGTTTCCTATTAAAAAGCAAGTGTTTTCGTCAGAAAACACCAAACGGGAGGTATATAGTATGCGGATTGGTTTATTGGGCTTTGGCGTTGTGGGCAGAGGTGTCTACGATATCATTGCGCTCCGCTCCGATATGGACGTTGCAAAGGTCGTGTGTCTGGAGGATATTTCTCTGCCGGATGCACAGGTTACAAAGAATTTTCAGGATGTACTGGATGACAGCACCATCGATACCGTTGTGGAAGCAATGGGCGGCCTGCATCCGGCTTACGAGTTTGTCCGTGCCGCCATTGAGGCCGGCAAAAATATCGTCACCTCCAACAAGGCATTGGTGGCAACTTTCTACGATGAACTGATCCCTCTGGCGCAAAGCAAGGGTGTCTGCTTCCGCTGTACCGCAGCGGTGGGCGGCGGTATCGGCTGGCTGAGTGAACTGGAGCGGGCACGCCGTGCCCAGTCCATCCACCGAGTCGGCGGCATTATGAACGGCACCTGCAACTACATCCTCGACTCTATGACCCGTCTGGACTTAAGTTATGCCGACGCCCTTTCTCAGGCACAGGCACTGGGTTATGCAGAGGCAAATCCCTCCACCGATGTGGACGGCATCGACACCTGGCATAAGTTGATCCTCTCTTCCAACATCGGCTTCGGCATCAGCCTGGATCCGGAAAGTGTTCCTGCCACAGGCATTCGCAATATCCGGGCAGAAGATGTTGCCAATTTTAAATCACACGGTCTTGTGTGTAAACTCATCTCCACCGGTAAGAGCCAGGACGGCAGTTTCAGCGCCTATGTACAGCCCACTTTGGTCCACCAGGGCGAGCCGGAGGCGGCAGTTCCTGCCAACTATAACCTGATCACGCTGGTAGGCAGTGCTTCCGGCCGTATGAGTTTCTACGGTCAGGGCGCAGGCCGTTACCCCACCGCATATAATGTGGTGCAGGACTGCGTGGATGTCCTTTCCGGCAAGCATTTCTACAGTCCCTACGGCAAAAAGATCAGCGCTGTGAATGCAGATGCTCTTTGCTATTATGTCAGCGGCGCACAGGATGGCTGGCTGGAAGAAAACCGGCAGGCTACCTGGGGCGACGCAGTGATCACCAAGCCCGTTTCCGTAAAGGCAATGCACGCTTGGCTGAAGAACCACCCCGATGCATTCATTGCCGCACTCCCTGTTAGCGAACAATAATCCTGAAAGAAGGTAAAATATGCTTAAAGTTGCAAAATTCGGCGGCTCCTCTATGGCAGACGCCGGTCAGTACCGGAAGGTACGGGATATTCTGCTGGCGGATGATGCCCGCCGGGTAGTAGTCGTTTCTGCCGCCGGCAAGCGCAATAGCAGCGACCACAAACTCACAGACCTTTTATATCTGTGCTATGCCCACCTGCAGTACGGTGTGGACTGCACCCCCATTTTCGATATGATCACCTCCCGGTATCTGCAGATCCGGGATGACCTGAACCTGGATCTGGATCTGGAAACGGAGTTTGCAGAACTCAAACACCAGTTGGTCTCCAAGCAGATCTCCCAGGATGCACTGGTCAGCCGGGGCGAGTATTTCTCCGCCAAACTGATGGCTGCTCTGCTGGGCTTCCAATTTGTGGACGCAGCCGACTGGGTCAAGTTCAATCTGGACGGCTCTGTCAATGAAGAGACCTCCTATGCTGCCCTGAAGTCTATGGTCAAGGGTGCAGGCATTGTGACCCCCGGTTTCTACGGTGTAATGCCCAACGGCGCCATCCGCACCTTCTCCAGAGGTGGCAGTGACATCACCGGCGCACTGGCAGCCGCTGCACTGGATGCAGATGTATACGAAAACTGGACCGATGTTTCCGGTATTCTGATGGCTGACCCCCGGATCGTGGAAAATCCCCAGCCCATCCCGGAAGTGACCTATGACGAACTGCGGGAACTGAGTTACTCCGGTGCACAGGTGCTCCACGAAGGTACAATCTTCCCTGTCCGGGAGAAGAACATCCCCTTGAACATCCGCAACACCAATGCACCGGAAGATCCCGGCACAATGATCCGGGAGAGTTTCGATACAGACGCCGATCCCAATCTGTTTATCACCGGTATTACCGGCAAGAAGGACTTTACCATCATCTCCCTGAGTAAGCGGGGCCTGAGTAATGAAGTGGGTACTTTGCGGAAAGTTCTGTCTGTTCTGGAAAAGTACAACATTTCTGTTGACTATGTTCCCAATGGCATTGACAGTGTTGCAGTGGTTGTTTCCACCGCCGCCATTTCTGCTGACCTGTACTCGGTTCTGGCTGAGATCCAGCAGGATGTGCATCCGGATTCTCTGACTGTACACGATCAGATCGCTGTGGTTGCCGCTGTTGGCCGTCGGATGGCTTTCCGTCCCGGTACTTCCGGTAAGGTCTTTGCCGCACTGGGTCAGGCCGGCATCAACATCCGTATGATCAACCAGGGTCCTGATGAACTGAACATTATCTTCGGTGTGGACAATAAGGACTTTGCAGACGCCATTCGCGTGCTGTACAACAGTTTCGTAAAATAATAATCTGTATATAATGTAAGGGCGATCCCCGCGGTCGCCCGCCAAAGCCTCCCCTGTGTAAGGGGAGGTGGATGTGCGAATGCACAGACGGAGGGGTTGTAATGTGTGGAAAATACAATCCCCCAGTCACCTGCGGTGACAGCCCCCTTTACACAAGGGGGCCATTAACGGGCGACCGCAAGGGTCGCCCCTACAATCGATTATTTGGAGGTAAATCACAATGCGTAAACTTTATACCGTTGCTGTTCTGGGCGCTACCGGTGCTGTGGGACAGGAAATGATTAAAATTCTGGAAGAGCGTAACTTCCCTGTGGGCAAACTGGTTCCCCTTGCCAGCGCACGCAGCGCAGGTAAGACCCTGAAATTCAAGGGCGAAGATGTGACCATCGGTCTTGCCTGTGATGAGGCATTCGAGGGTGTGGACATCGTCCTGGGCGCTGCAGAAAATGACATTGCTCAGAAATTTGCGCCTGCGATCGTTAAGGCCGGTGCTGTGTTTGTTGACAACTCCTCTGCATTCCGTATGGACCCCAAGGTCCCTCTGATCGTTCCGGAAGTGAACGCAGAAGATGTTAAGTGGCACAACGGCATCATCTCTAACCCCAACTGCTCCACCATCATCACCATCACTGCTGTCAATGCCCTGAACAAGATCTCCCCCATCAAGGCAATGACCGCTTCTACTTATCAGGCTGTTTCCGGTGCCGGTGCCGGCGGTCCTATCGAACTGATGGGCGAAGTGGAAGCCCTGGCTAAGGGTGAAACTTATGAGCCCAAGATCTTCCCCTATCAGATCGCATTTAACCTGATCCCCCAGATCGGCGGTGAGGCTTATGAAGGCTACACCAGCGAGGAAATGAAAATGCAGAACGAGGGTCGCAAGATTATGCACCTGCCCGAACTGAATGTTACCTGCACCTGCATCCGCGTGCCGGTTGTGCGCAGTCACTCCATTTCTGTCAGCGTAAAGTTTGACAAGCCTGTAACCGTGGAAGAAGTACGGGAAGTGATCGCAAACGCCCCCGGTTGCAAACTGGTTGACGATCTGGCAAAGAAGCAGTATCCCATGCCTCTGGACACCACCGATCAGGATATCGTGTTCGTGGGCCGTATCCGTCCCGATCTGACCGATGAATGTGGCATCAGCCTGTGGTGCTGCGGCGACCAGGTTCGCAAGGGCGCAGCCACCAATGCCATCCAGATTGCAGAACTTCTGGTAAAATAATGATAAAAGCGCGTGTTGTTTGGGCAACACGCGCTTTTTAATGCAAAGTGCAAAGTGCAAAATGCAAAATGAATGTGTCCGCTAACGCGGACGGATTTTAATGTAGGGCGGGGTTCTACTCCCGCCTTTACCGCACCATCAAATTCCTGTTTATCGATGCCTTCCCCTGGGGGAAGGTGGATTCAAATCCGGACACACTTGTTCGGATTTGAAGACGGATGAGGGTCTTTATTATGCTAATTTAAGCGATATTTTTATATTTTGCTTTTGGTTTTTCCC
>JAZNDD010000152.1:0-6744 GCA_045587865.1 Faecousia sp. | reverse complement strand
GCCCGGCGGATTTATTCCGCCGGGCCTTTGCTGTTAATTATCTTTGCGGTACATTTCCCGGTAAGCCTTTGGAGAAAGGGAAAAGACCCTCTTAAACATCTTGGAAAACAGGGGAAGATCGCGGATGCCTACCTGATACATAATCTCAGTAATCTGCATATCTGTTTCGGTCAGAAGGGATTGGGCAGTAGTCATTCGAAGAATTGTAATGTATTTGGCAGGGGTACTTCCGGTGATCTTCTTGAAATACCGGATGAAATTGCGCACATCCATATGCATATAAGCGGCAAGGGTGGAATTGGACAGATCCTCTTGCAGATGCCTTTTAATATAGGCCATAATTTTTTGGCTGCGGGCATCCTTTTCGTAAAAAGCAACGGCAGTCATATCTCCGGATAGACGGATGTAGGAGGAAAGAAGTTGAAACATTATGCCGGACAGTTGCAACTTGTCGGAGAGCATTTCGCTTTTTCTGTTGTAAGATCCGGTTATAAAAAGTGCGGGTATATCCTTATCCGAGGATGTATCCACATAGGGCGGCAGGTCCAAAGATGAGAGCAGATCTGCATTGCTGTGGATCATATCAAAATGTGCATAATATTGGGAAAAGGGTTTGGAGGAATCGTTTAGATAACCACATGGTACTCCGGCAGGGATATAGAACCACCGCCCCGGAATACCGGTGTGTGCTTTCCCGTTAATGCGAATGGTACATTTACCACTGATAATGTAGTAAAACCGGTGCTGGGGGAAGGTGCTGTCTGGATTTTCCCACAGTCTTCCTGCATCGAAAGACGCGTAACCAAACTCTTTGGGAACGATATTCAAGTTGATAAACTGAAGATCACTTGGCTGCATATGGCAATACCTTCTTTGGAAAATGTTGGCTTAAAGTTTGTTACAAATCGACAAGTAATGGATACTTTTAGCACTTTTCAAACATTATAGCAGAGGTATAATAAAGATGTCAAGAAAATGGAGCAGAGAGGAAGTAAACCTGTGCGGATTGAGAAGAACTATCAATTTCAAAAACGGTATTGCCGTGTACATAAAACCATTCGTAATTGGAAAGAGAAAAAGCCTGCTGCAAACGAGTATGTTTTGCAGAAGGATGTGAAAATTTGTTTGCAGGATGAAAGCATTGTGGCAAAGACTGCAGCAAAGGATTTTGCAGCATTTTTAAAAACAGCATTTGGTTATTGCGGTCAGTTTGTAGCAGAAGGCGGAGATGTTCAAATTGCCATCGATCCCAAAATGACAGATTATATGTCCCGTAAGATCACTGTTGAAGAGACTGGCATCACAATATTAGCCGCCGATGACCGGGGCATTGCCCAGGCACTTTATGATCTGGAAAACCAAATGACAGACCGGAAGGCACCGTTCCTGAAAAAAGGAATTACAGAAAAGAAACCTTTGTTTTCTCCCCGTATGGTCCATTCCGGTTACGGGCTGGATGAATTCCCGGATGAATACTTAAATGCCTGCGCCCACCACGGCTTTGATGCCATTTTGGTGTATGTGGCAGCCCCCCGGAAATCCAGACCCCATTTTACGGAAGAATATGATTTTTCTGATTTGATCTCCCGTGCAGCGAAATATGGCATCGATGTGTATGCCTATTGCTATGCCAAGAACTTTGTCCATCCGGAAGAGGAGGGCGCAAAGGAAAAGTACGATGCAGTCTACGGCGAAATTTTCCGCAACCACCCCTTTAAGGGTATGGTATTTGTTGGCGAGAGCGTGGAATTCCCCAGCAAGGATACCCGCTCTACAGGCGCACCCCACAGAAACCTTCCACCGGACGGCATTCCCATTGATAAGCAAAGCCCCGGTTGGTTTCCCTGTTATGATTACGCCCAGTGGATTGCACTGGTCCGTGACACGATCCGCAATGTAAAGCCCGATGCGGACATTGTTTTCTGGACCTATAACTGGGGCTGGGCACCGGAAGCGGATCGCTTGGCATTGATTGACACATTGCCTACAGATATTTCCCTGATGGTGACTTTTGAAATGTTCCAGCAGTATAAGATTGGGAACAGCACCGGAAGAGTGTCCGATTACAGCATTTTCTTGCCGGGACCGGGAACATATTTTGCCAGTGAGGCGAAACGAGCAAAAGAGCGGGGCATCCGCCTGTATACCCAGGCAAATTCCGCAGGCCGGTCCTGGGATTTCGGTGCGGCTCCCTACGAACCGTTCCCTGGACGCTGGCACATGCGTAACGAAGCACTCTTAAAGGCACATGCGGACTGGGGACTTTCCGGACTGATGGAGACCCACCATATGGGATTTACCCCATCTTTGGTGACACAACTCAGCAGAGAAACTTTTTCTACAGGCAGTGAAACTTATAAGACCCGTCTGGAAAAACTGGCGAAAAGTTACAGTGAAGCAGACTACAAAAAAGTTTTAGAGGCTTTCGCAGAATTGGACGCCTCTGTGGATGGAATCGTACCCAGTGTGGAAAACCAGTATGGTCCTTACCGAATTGGTCCGGCATATCCCTTCTGCATCAAAAAAGAGTTGAAGATGCCGAACCGACCCGGTGCGGTTTTCGGAAATGCCATTTACAATGTCCGGGATCAGTTCCGGGACAGCAAGTTTGTCAGTCCCTACAGCATGCGGATTTTGGATGAAATGAAGCTTGCAAAGCTGGCATTGCAGCACACAAATAATGCAGTCAGAATACTAAAGACCATTTCCAATAAAACAGAAGAAACAAAAAGATTTCTGAATTTGACCCAGTTTCTGGCTTGCTACCACCGGACAGCAATCCATTTCCAAAAATTTTATCTGCTGCGGGGTAAACTCCTGACGGCAACAAAAATAGAAGAAATCAATAAATATGCAAAAGCAATTGAAACTTTGGCAGACACAGAGCGGAAGAATGTAAAGGCTGCAATTCCGCTGGTCCGGAAAGACTCGGCTCTGGGGTATGAGCCTTCAATGGATTATGTCTGCGATGAAGAGGCACTCCTCTGGAAACTGAAGCAGCTTGACTATATGGTGAATGTAGAATTGAAACCTTATAAGAAAACAATGGAGGGATCGAGATGAGGAACATTCTAAAGCGGCTGATGGCTGCGCTTCTGCTTGTGTGTTTGCTGGCAACATTCATTGTGCCTGTAAATTTCACAGTAACGGCAGAAGGCACACAGGAAGTGATCGCGGAGTATTCCATTACCTTGTATGATGCAGCTGTAGACAAGGGCTACAACAGCTGGTTTGATAAGACTAAGGCAATCTCTGCCTTAAAAACCAAACTGGACGATGCTTATAACGCAGGAAAATTGAACTGGACATGGGTGGACCATAAGGACGGTGCAGAGATTACCTACCGTAGTGGCAATGCCTATACTTTGCGCACACAAGGCGGCAGTAACTGGAATGCATTAAAGATCCGCGTTCCGGAAGCAGGTAACTATAGCCTTACATATTCTGTAAATCCTGCAAAAGCTACCCATTCAGCAAATGTGACTGCCTATATTTTTAAGGCAGACCTGCTGCCTGAGGCTTCCGACAGCACTGTTACGGCATTGATGACGGAGCAGAACTGTGTAGGCACAAAAGCTATGAGCGCAAGTGCTACCAGTGTTTCCTTCAATGCGATGAACTTTGAGGCAGGAGAGTATATTGTTGTATACGAAGGCTCTGGCTTGATCTATCTGGATAAGCTGGCATTGGTTGGTGAAAAGGGAACAGTAGCTCCCACTGAAACGACTGAGGACAATAGCGCTACCGTCATTGGGGAATACAATATCCGCCTGTATAACGAAACGGATATGGGCTATAATAGCTGGTTTACGAAAACGATTGGCATTTCCGCCCAGAGTGCGAAGATCAATGCAGCTTATAATGAAGAAACGCTGAACTGGGCTTATGTAAATGCGTCCGATGTAGCCGGTGCGACTTACCGCGCTGATGCAGCTTATTTCTTGCGTATTAAGACGAAGGATAACTGGGTGGCACTGAAGCTGCGTGTGCCTGCATCCGGTGATTTTACCCTGACCCATACCCTGGACCAGACAAAGGCGGCTACAAGCGCAAGCTTTACTGCCTACGCATTCCCGGCAGCAGACCTGACAGAAAATACCATAGATGCCATTTCTGCAAAGATGATTCCGGAAAATTCCCTGGGAACAAAGTCAATGGCGGGTGTGGACACTGTTGCTTTTGCAGAAAAGACCTATACAGCAGGGGAATATATCGTAGTACTTAAGAACAGCGCCCTGGCGTTTGTGGGTATGCTGGCATTGGTGGAGGGTTTGGAAACAGAAGAAACAACCGCACCTACAGAAACAACCCAGACAACTACGCAGACAACTGCCGAAACAACTACCGAAACAACTACCGAGGCAACTACCGAAGCAACGGAAGAAACCACACAGCCGATCATCCCGGATACGCCCACAGAATCGGTTGTGTACGATTTTGAGTTGTACAAGAATACGAACTTCCAGTCCGATGCCACTGCCTACTCTGTCGATGCAACAACCGGACGGATCCTGGCAGATTTCCAGGCACATCGTGCATACGATGGAACAAATACAATTGCGTCCTGGTTCTTCGACAACTATGGTACGAAAATAAATTGGGGCATTGAAAGCGGTAAAGGAAGCGACAGCAATCCCCAAAAGATTTATATGTTCCGTGGCACAAATGATCAGGGTATGCGTTTACGCCTGTCTGCTGCAGCGCAATATGCGGCAATCCGTATCCATGTGCCTGTGAGCGGGGAATATGCGCTGGTGCTGGAAGCCGGCTCCAATGCCAACACGGTGGATATTTTCACTTTCAAAGCACCCAAAGCCTACAGTAGCAGCACCCTTACCTCCGCAGCTGCCATTGAAGGGGCAATGAATGACGAAAATATGATCCAGGCAGATCTGAAACTGAAAGCTAACGAAAAGCACAACCTTGGTAAATATACCTTCCTTACTAAGGGCGACTATATTGTTGTGTTCAAAGTCAAAGAGTCTCTTTCCGAAGGTGTTAGCCTCCGTAGCCTGACATTGGCTGTTCCCGGCTCCAGTGAGGATGTAACAGAGCCTACGGTAGATCCCAATGCGCCCACCGAACCGGAAAAACCGGATGTGGCAGTGGCAGATGGCTTCTTCGATTTTGAAGTGTATAACTATAAAGCCTTCTCTGAAATCACCACTTCTTTGAACTTTGCAAAAAAATATGGCAATGGAAAGACTGTTGGTGAGCAAATGCGGGATTCTTATCCCGACAAGGTCAACTGGAAGGTGGAAGCATATTCTTCCAATATCAATGAGGAGAATATCATTGTGCGTGGCGGTAGCTACAAGCAGGGTCTGCGTGTAGATACCACCGCAGGTGACTGGATCGCTTTCCGGCTGAACGTGAATATGACCGGCGAATATGATGTGATCTTCAACAGCCATAGCGGTGTTTACAGCACCACCGCAACACCTTATATTTTCCCGGCAACTGCCGAAACAATGACGGCTGAGCAGATTCAGGCGGCTATGGTTGATGGAAATAAACTGGAAACCATAATTTTGAACGATGCACGGCTTTCCAGCAATGCAGGACTTTATACTTTCACCCCCGGTGAATATATTGTTGTGTTGCAAACAAAATCAACCCGCGTTTGCTTGAGTAGCATTTCCATTGAAGAACATGTGGAAGTTGCACCCAAGGAGCCGGAGGACCGCAAACTCTATAATTTCCACTTGGTAAGCATTGATCCGGATTTCCCCCAGACGGCACTTACCAAATATACAGACGATACCAAAACTGAGCGTATCTATGCAAAACTTGCCAATATGTATAAGAACGATATTGTCCAGTGGAAGTATGAAACCAGCAGTGCCAATGCCGGTATTCCCAGCGTCCGCCAAACCTATTTGCGCTTCAAGTCTACGGTTGACTGGTTGGATGTGGACAATGCCTGGAATGCTTTCCGCCTGGAGTCTCCCGGTGCAGGTGTGTACGATGTGCGCTTGAAAGCAATCGATGCCAACACTGCGGTTGCGAATATTTATCTGATTCCTGCAATGACCGGTGTGCCTATGAGTGCGGCAGAAATTGAGTCTAAAATGACCAGCGAAAACCGGCTGATCTCAAAGGCACGGCTCAGCGGAAACAAAACCTTCTATTTGGGTGAGTACACCTTCGGCACAAATGAAGAATATGTGCTGGTATTCCAATTCGTTCGTGGCAAGCGTCTGAATCTGATCAATATGGAAGTTACAAAGGATGGCTTGGTGGCTGACGGAGAACTGCCGATTGGCAAGACCTATCCCGGCGTTGTATACGATCTGGATCTGGGCGATTCCTTTGGGGGTATCTTGCAGCCCTACGGTGAGTACCGTTACGATATGCCAACACCCAAGAAAGCCGGATATGCGTCTCCTCTGGATCAGGCAAATGCTGCCTGGAAAAGCGGCCGTTTGAACTGGAAATGGGAAATGTCCAGCGACGGACTGGTAGAAAAGAATACAAAAGGGGAATATATTCCCACAGATATGATGCGTTTTTATAGCGGCACAGGTATGCGCCTTTACGGTGCGAAGGACGCCTGGGTGGCACTGCGGATCAAGAGTCCGGGCGCAGGTGATTTTACCATCTCCTTAAATCACGCCACCTGTCCCAACAGCGGCACGATCGCAATGTACATCCTGCCCGGTGATACCGCAAAGGAGGATATCTGGGCAGCAACTGACCCCAAAAACCGTGTTGGCAAGGTGGTCCTTACCAACGAATACGGCA
>JAZNDD010000151.1:0-8183 GCA_045587865.1 Faecousia sp. | reverse complement strand
AGTCTGCCCAGACCGCCGTTACCCAACGCAGCGTCCTCAATGTCTTCCAGAACCGCAAGATCTACGCCCTGCTCAGCAAACAACTGTTTCATCTCGTCAAGAATACCTAAGTTGTAAAGGTTGGAATACACCAGCCGTCCGATCAGGTATTCAGCGGAGATATAGTATGCCTTCCGCTTGTGCAGACGCTGATGCTTGGAGTCGCTCCAGTTGTCTGCAATGGCCATCATTACAGCCTGACCCAGCGCCTCGTGAAGTTGCTGAGGGGTAGCCTCCTGCAAGGACACGTCATAGGTGTACTTGAGTTGAGCCTGCGTCCATTTAAGGATGTTTACGCAATTATATTCCATATTCATACTCCATTCTCGAAGTTTTATTTCTGTTTACCCAAACGGTCATAAAGGCCGGTCAGGTTTCTGAGTTTATCTGCCAGAACGTCGGTCATAAAGCCGTCCAGTGCCCGCCAGGTCCAGTTGTTACTGGTTTGCGTGCCAGGGAAATTCATTCTGGCATCCCCATCCAGATCCAGCGGATCCTGCATTTGCAAAATGCAAAGATCAGAAGGTGTGGACATTGCGGTGCGGATAATACCCCAGGCATATCCCTCGTCCTGCGTCAGGTGCATATACGCTGCGGCATATTGCCAGGTTCTTTCCGGCAGGGATGCGATCCACTGGGAAAGGGTCATATTGTCGTGGGTTCCGGTGTAGCACACCGTATTGGGGGTGCAGTTATGGGGCAGATAATCCGACGGATGATCTGGATCAAAGGCAAATTGCAAAACCTTCATACCGGGGAAACCGGACGCATCCCGCAATTTTTTAACAGGGGGTGTGATCACACCCAGATCCTCGGCGATCATCTGCACATCCGGCAGTGCCTTTTTCAGTGCCTGTATAAAGGGAAAAGAAGGACCTTCTATCCATTTGCCGCCCCGGGCGGTTTCCTCCCCATAGGGGACGGACCAGTAACTTTCAAAGCCCCGGAAGTGATCAATCCGGATCAGATCGTACCGATTGGCGGCAGCGCGCATCCGGCGGATCCACCATCCGTAGCCATCTTGCCGGTGCACATCCCAGCGGTACAGGGGGTTGCCCCAAAGTTGACCGTCTTGGGAAAACGCATCCGGCGGGCAGCCTGCCACAGCGGTGGGGGTCAAAGTTTCATCCAACTGATAAAGTTCCGGTGCGCTCCAAACATCGGCAGAGTCCAAAGGCACATAAATGGGAACATCACCGATGATTTGGATGCCCTGTTGATTGGCATAATCGTGAAGAGCCTGCCATTGCTTATCAAACAGATACTGCACAAAGCAGTGGAAACGGATCCTGTCTTTAAGCCGTTGCCGGGCATTCCAGATTTTATCCGGCTGGCGATGTTTTAAGTCTTCTTCCCACAAATACCAGGGTGCGCCCTGATTTTCCTCTTTCAGTGCCTGAAACAGGGAAAAATCAGAAAGCCAACTGCTGTTTTGACGGCAGAACCGGGTAAAATCATCGTTGCTTTCAAACCGGCTGTATGCGATGGACAGGATCTTCCGGCGGTTTTCGTACATTAGACCGAAATCTACCCGGTCTTGGGTGCGGCACCACGGAAGGGCATCCAGTTCGCTTTGCATCAGAAGGCCTTCTTCCTGTAGCATCGTCAGATCAATTAAATAAGGATTGCCTGCAAATGCGGAACAGGACTGGTAAGGGGAATCCCCAAAACCGGTGGGGGTCAGAGGCAGGATCTGCCACTTGCTCTGACCGGCTTTTTTCAGAAAATCCACAAAGGCGTATGCAGTTTTACCCAGTGTACCGATCCCGTAAGGGCCAGGCAGACTGGTTATATGCATTAATATGCCGCTTTCCCGCATACTTGTGATTCCTCCGTGGATGGACAGGTATATTCTCTGCCCAGTATATAGTTATATAGTATTGAGATTAATACTTTTTTGTCCCGTTGTCAAGAAAAAAACGGATCGTGGAAAAAGTTTCCACAAAAGTGCCAATCCGCAGGAAACAACCCCTTGAAAAGCCGTGCAAAACCACATATAATAAAGATAATCATTCAAAAAAGAAAAGGGAATGCGCTATGAAAGTAACACTGCAAAATCTAACGAAGGTTTTTCCGTCCCGGGATAAGAAGTCAGGAAAAGATGTGGTGGCAGTCAGTGATTTTACCTTTGAGATCCCTGACGGCAAACTGATCGGTCTGCTGGGTCCCTCCGGCTGCGGAAAAAGTACCACACTGAATTTGCTTTCCGGTTTGCAGAAGCCCACAAGCGGCCGGATCTATTTTGGGGACGATGATGTGACAGATCTGCCTCCGGAAAACCGGGGGGTGGGACTGGTGTTTCAGAATTATGCTCTGTATCCCCACCTGACAGTTCTGCAGAACATCCTGTTCCCTTTGCAGAACCTGAAAGGAAAAGCAAAACTTACCAAGGCGCAAATGCTTGAAAAGGCACAGCAGGCGGCCCGCCTCGTGCAGATCGATACCCTTATGGATCGCAAACCCAACGAACTTTCCGGCGGTCAGCAGCAGCGGGTGGCCATTGCCCGGGCGCTGGTAAAAATGCCTCGGGTCCTTCTGCTGGATGAGCCTCTTAGCAATCTGGATGCCCGTCTGCGTTTGCAGACCCGGGAAGAACTTAAGCGCATCCAGACGGAAACAGGCATTACCACCGTATTTGTAACCCACGATCAGGAGGAGGCAATGAGCATCTCCGATATGATCGTGGTGATGCAGGAAGGGGTGGTGCAGCAGATCGGCAAGCCTCAGGATATCTACGATCAGCCTGCCAATCTGTTTGTTGCAAAATTTTTGGGCACACCGCCTATCAATGTGTTCACCGGCGCTGTGAAGCAGGGAAAACTTTACATTGCGCAGTCTGCGGTTTTGGATGTTCCTGGGGTGGCGGATCAGGATGTTTATATTGGCATCCGTCCGGAGGGCTTTGTACCGGATGAAACGGGTGCGCTGTGCTGCAACTTGAAAAATATTGAAGTGATGGGCCGGGATATTACAGTAGTCTGCACCCACGAAGATTGCGAAAATTCCGCGATCCGTGCCATTATCAGCGCAGAAAATAAAATCGATGTTTCCACAGGTTTGGTGCGGTTCCGTCTGAAGAAAAACAAGGTATTCCTGTTTCACAGGGAAACCCAGGAAAACATACCGCATTTGTAAATAAAACGGGAGAAACGATATGAAAAAGCAAAACCTGAAAGGCTGGTTATACCTACTGCCAGCGGTGGTGTTTCTGGGTGTGTTTTTGGTGTATCCGCTGGTGGATGTGCTGATCTACTCTTTGGAAGAGGGCTATAATTCCGCATCCCAAAGTTACTTCGGGACAGGTACTTATAACTATGAATATGTGCTCCACGATCCCTATTTTTTGCAGGCACTGAAAAACACACTGATTTTGGTGGTGGTGACAGTGCCCCTGTCCACAGGACTGGCACTGCTGATCTCAATGGGACTGAGTTCCATTCGCCGGGTACGCAATTTATATCAGACTGTCTATTTTCTGCCCTATGTGACAAACACTCTGGCAGTGGGTCTGGTATTTATGATCCTGTTTAAAAAGACGGCTTATTCAGACGGTCTGGTCAATGTACTGATCAACTGGTTCGGCGGGGCGTCGGTGGACTTTATCGAAGGTCCTTATTGGGCGAAAATGCTGGTGCTGTGCATATATACGGTGTGGGTGGTTATGCCCTTTAAGATTTTGATCCTGACCGGTGCGCTGGCATCGGTGAATCAGGACTACTACAACGCGGCAAGGGTGGATGGCACATCCCGTGGCCGGATATTCCGGAAGATCACCCTTCCGATGATCTCACCGTCTTTGTTTTACCTGATCATCACCGGCTTTATCGGCGCATTCAAAGCCTATTCCGATGCGGTGGCGCTGTTTGGCACAAACTTAAACGCCGCGGGAATGAATACCATTGTAGGCTATGTGTACGATATGCTTTATGGCAACAGCGGCGGTTATCCATCTTATGCTTCGGCGGCAGCGATGATCCTGTTTGCCATTGTGCTGACGATCACCTGTATCAATCTGATGGTCAGCCGGAAGTATGTCCACTATCATTGAGGTGCTGGAAATGGAAAAAAGAGCAGAATATGGCAATCTGGAGCGCGCCGCAAGAAATAAGCGGATCGCCCGGAATTTGATTGTGTATACCTTTTTGACGATTTGGGCATTGGTGGTGTTATTCCCCTTTTACTGGATGATCCTCAGTTCTGTAAAAAGTTACGGATCTTATAACGGAGAATTTGTTCCCAAACTGTACACCTGGTCACCCACATTGGAAAATTACCAAGAGGTATTTACTGCGGTGCCCCTGGCAGATTACTTGATCAACACAGTGATCTTCACTTTGGCAACCACAGCCATTATGCTGGTGGTGACGGTTCTGGCGGCATTTGCCTTTGCCCGGCTGGACTTCAAGGGGAAAAATCTGGCATTTACCCTGTTTTTGGCACTGATGATGATCCCCAGCGAACTGGTTGTAATTACAAACTTTGTCACTGTGACCAATATGGATCTTCGCAACACCTTTCTGGGACTGATCCTGCCATCGGTGGCATCGGTGTTTTATATTTACCTGCTGAAGGAAAACTTTGCCCAGATCCCGGATGAACTGTATTACGCCGCAAAGGTGGACGGCACATCGGACTTTAAGTATCTGTGGAAGGTGATGATCCCCATTTGCAAGCCCACCTTGATCACCGTTACCATCTTAAAGGTGATCGAATGCTGGAACAGTTTTGTATGGCCCCGGCTGATCACCGATGATCAGGCATATTTTCTGGTATCAAACGGCATTCAGGAGATCCGGGAAAACGGCTTGGGCAGAGAAAACATCCCGGCGATGATGGCGGCGGTGGTTGTGATCTCCATACCCCTGATTGTCCTGTTTTTGATTTTCCGCAAGAAGATTATGGCAGGCGTGTCCAGAGGAGGTATGAAGGGATGAAAAAAAGAATTTGCGCCCTTATGCTGGCGCTTTCCTTGCTGTTGGGATTGCTCTGCGGCTGTCACGGCTCCCAAAAGACCGAGGCCTTCCAGGTACCGGAAAGTTTTGATACCTCCCGGCAATATGAGATCACTTTCTGGGCAAAGAACGATACCAATATCACCCAGGTAAATATCTACAAACAGGCAATTGCGGATTTTCAGGCCCTGTATCCCAATATTACAGTGAATTTGCGCCTGTATACAGATTATGGAAGAATATATAATGATGTGATCACCAATATCGCCACAGGTACCACACCCAATGTGTGTATTACCTACCCGGACCATATTGCAACTTATATGACCGGTGAAAATACGGTGGTGCCCCTGGACGGACTGTTTGCCCACGAAAAGTACGGACTGGGCGGCAGTGCGGTTTTGTTCGACGGACCGAAGCAGGATGAGATCATTCCCCAGTTTTTAAGCGAATGTGTCTTATACGGTCAGCACTATGCAGTGCCCTATATGCGCTCCACGGAAGCGTGTTATGTAAACAAGACCTATGTGGAAAAACTGGGCTATACTCTGCCGGAGACGCTCACGTGGGATTTTGTGTGGGAAGTTTCTCAGGCGGCAATGGAGAAGGACGCACAGGGGAATTTCCTTGTGAACGGACAAAAGGTTCTCATTCCTTTCATTTATAAGTCTACGGACAATATGATGATCCAGATGCTCCGCCAGAAAAATGCAGGCTATAGTACCCAAAACGGCGACATTCAGATTTTCAACGATACCACAAAGGAAATTCTTTTTGATATCCGGGACGGCGCATCCACCAGGGCATTTAATACCTTCAAAAGTGTGGGCTATCCTGCAAACTTCCTCAATGCCGGTCAGTGCATCTTTGCGGTGGACTCCACTGCCGGCGCTACCTGGATGGGAAGTGAAGCACCCCTTGTGGATATTGCAGAAGAAAACCTGGTGCAGTTTGAAACTGCAGTGATGACCATTCCCCAGTATAATACGGACAATCCCCAGATGATCTCCCAGGGACCTTCCCTGTGTGTGTTTAATAAGGAGGATTCTCAGGAGGTTCTGGCAAGTTGGTTGTTTGCCCAGTATATGCTCACAAACGAAGTGCAGATTGCCTATTCCCAGACGGAAGGCTATGCACCGGTCACTTCCAAAGCCCAGCAAACACCCCAGTATCAGGATTATCTCAGCCGCGGGGGAGAGGATAATGCGTTCTACTATGACATCAAACTTCAGGCAACCAGACTACTGTTAGACAATGTGGAAAATACATTTGTGACCCCAGTGTTTAACGGCTCTGCATCCCTGCGGGATGCGGCAGGGCAAATGATCGAAGAGGTGAGCAAGGCTACCCGACGGGGAAAGACGATTGACGATGCATATATACAGACCCTGTTTTCCGATATGACATCTTTGTATCGGTTGGATCAATTGGGAGGCAATCAGGGCCTGACCGGAAAGGCAAGCCTGGGGGCGTTGCCCAAAGCCTCTGTAGTGCTGCTGTGTACATTGGCAGGTGTCTGGATTTTGATCGGTGTGTATGCGGGAACAACATTTGTCCGCAATAAAAAAAGAAAAAATAAGAATACCTATTGATTATTTGTTTTTTTCCTGTATAATATCTTTGTTGAAACCGTAAGTTTATCCACCCCAAACGATTAAAAAGGAGAATCAACAATGAAAAAAATTCTTGCAATCCTGTTGGCGCTGTGTATGGTAATGGCTTTCGCAGCCTGCGGCGCAGACAAAACCGATGAGACAACAACTGCTCCTACAACCGAAGAGCCCACTGTTGCGGCTAGTTTCGGTCTGGAGGAGACCCTGCCTGCTGATGCAGTCACCCTGGCTCCCGAGCTGGAGATCATGACCTACGCTGAGTTCGTTGCTGCTGAGCTGGAAGCACCTGTGAAGATCCAGGCTACCATCCAGGCTGTTCAGAAGTACAACGCTGAGTACGGCAACACCAGCCTGTACACCCAGGATGCTGACGGTGCATACTTTGTATACCGTCTGGCTTGCACTGAGGAAGAGTACGCTAAGCTGACTGCCGGCACCACTGTTGTTATCACCGGCTACAAGGCTGAGTGGTCCGGCGAGGTGGAGATCACCGATGCTACCTACGAGATCGTCGAGGCTGAAGCTTATGTGGCTGAGGCTCTGGATGTGACCGCACTGCTGGGCACCGATGCTCTGATCGAGAACATCAACAAGAAGGTCGTCTTCACCGGTATGACTGTTGCTCCCTCCAAGGATGCCAACGGCAACGAGGTTGCTTTCCTGTACGGCTGGGACGGCTCCGGCTCCAAGGACGCTAACAGCGACCTGTACTTCAATGTGAGCATCAACGACGCAACCTATAACTTCTGCGTTGAGTCTGATCTGTGCGACAACACCACCGATGTTTACGCTGCTGTTGAAGCTCTGAAGATCGGTGACACTGTGGATCTGGAAGGCTTCCTGTACTGGTACGAGGGCGCTAACCCCCACATCACTGAGATTACTGTAAAGTAAGATTGCATAGCATTACAATTTGGCAGGGGTCGCCCAGCGATCCCTGCCATTTTTATGCCTGTAATCCTGTGTCATTGTCACAGCTGTTTCAATTTTGGAAGGATGGCTGGAATTTCTGTGAGAAATTTCGGAAAACACTTGCAAGATTGGCTTATCAATGGTAAAATATTCTTGCGTATTATGGCATAATCCCTTGAAATAATGAAACCAATAGGAGGATAATCATGACAGCCAGTGAAAAGAAGCAACTGCAAATCGCTGCCTGCAAGGTCCGTATGGGTGTGATTGAGTCTACCCACGGCGCTAAGGCAGGTCACCCCGGCGGAAGTCTGTCCGCAGCGGAGATCTTTACCTATCTTTACTATAAGGAAATGAAGAACGATCCGGCAAATCCCAAGTGGGAGGGCCGTGACCGCTTCGTACTCAGTAAGGGTCATACTGCACCCGGTCTGTACTCTGTGCTGGCACAGCGGGGCTACTTCCCTGTGGAGGATCTGCCCACTCTGCGCCACACCGACAGCTACCTGCAGGGTCACCCCAATATGAATACCGTTCCCGGTGTGGATATGTCCACCGGCTCTCTGGGCCAGGGCATTTCCGTGGCAGTGGGTATGGCACTGGCTGCCAAGCACACCGGCAAGGCTAACCGGGTCTACTCCCTGTTGGGTGACGGCGAGATCGAAGA
>JAZNDD010000150.1:0-2314 GCA_045587865.1 Faecousia sp. | reverse complement strand
GTTGGTCAGGCAGCAAGGCAAGGTGATGTCAAAGGGAGAATTTTCCTTCAGTCCCACGCCAATGTCATTGAAGGGCTCGCCGGGAATACCCACAAAGACTGCAGGACCAATGCGCACTGCACTGACAGGCAGGCTCAAGACTTCCGGGCCGTGTTCAAATGCCAGCATACGGTATGCTTCCGCGCGAACCGTTGTGAGCATATTTCTGTCCATTTCTCTGAGACCGGGGATGATCTGATCTGCCTTTCCTGCCTTGTCCAGGGCAACGATCTCTCTTGCTCTGGGCAGGTCCTTAGGATCCGGCATATTGGTGGGGGTCACGCACTCCATATTGCCGAATTTGATGGTGTCCACATCCACCCACTGCAGGTCGGCATAAACCTGGAACAGGGCGCCGGCAATGGCTCTGCCCATATGCTTTGCATTTATGTAGGGAGTAAAGTTATAACCCCGATCCACATCGTCATTGGCAAGAACAAAGGGATCGTCCTTGGGCTTAACGCTCTTGAAATCTGCGTGGTTCAAATCGCCCTGTGCGCCGGTAAAGAAGGCGCAATGCACATCCATAACAGCCTCCACAGTTTCCCGGACAAATCTGGGATAGTCCGCAGAGATCTTTGTACCGCCCCGGAGCATATCGGCGTGGACACCGAAGTTGGCGATGGCAATGTCCTTGCCGCCTTCCCGGACAAACCGCAGCACATTGACCCGCTTGTCTGCTTCGCTCACAGGACCCAGAATGTCGGGGTTGTGGTAGCCGGGGTTGGTGCGGATGGAGCCATCCTTCATGTGGTAGCGGCGGATAAAGGAGATATTCTCTGCCTTTGCAATGCCATAACCCATCTTGGCAGGCTTTAAGTCGTCAATTGCCAACTTTGCTGCATCTACAAACCGGGCAGTAAGCATATCGTGATACACACCAATAATGGGGAATTTCTCCTCAAGATCTGCATAGCCCCTTGTGACAGGACCGGTGTGGGTGTGGGTGCAGGCAATGAAAATAGATTCATAGGGAATGCCTACCTGCTCAGATACATATTTACGGATGGGGTCAGACGCTCTTCTGGGAATGTAGAGAAGGTCTGCAGACATCAAAACCGCAGTATCGTCACCGCAGCGCACTGCAACTGTGTTGATTTCCAGATGATCCAGCACTTCTGTTGCCAATCGCTTGTCTGCGCCTGCGTGACCGGACATAGGGATTCCCAGAGGGGGTGTTATATCCACACGGGAAAAACCTGCAAATAATTTGTTTTCCATAGTAAAAAATCACTTTTCCTTTCATTTACGTGGTTTATAAGTTGTGTTTTTACAGTATACTACACTTTTTAGAAGAAAGCAATAGCAAATACAGTCTTCTTGCATTTTTATTTGCATTGTGCTATCATAAAGAAAACTATATGCAAGGAGGGCCGTTATGGGTATTCACGAATCCGGCGAAATGTACTTAGAAACCATTCACGTCCTGTATAAAAAGAACGGCCGCGTCCGTTCCATCGATGTGAGTGAATATATGGGCTACTCCAAGCCCAGCGTCAGCCGGGCGGTGGGCCTGCTGAAAAAAGGCGGCTATATTCTGGTGGATAAGGAAGGATATATTACCCTGACGGACACCGGGCTTAAGGTTGCGGAAACGATCTATGAGCGCCATACACTGCTTACCAATTTGCTGGTACGGCTGGGTGTCAGTCCGCAGACCGCCGCAGAAGATGCCTGCCGTCTGGAGCACGCCATCAGTGACGAATCTTTTAAGGCAATCAAAAAGCACCTGGAGCAATACGGTTAACAAGTGGGAAGGCAATGCCTTCCCACTTCCCTTTTTATTGTGGCAAACATACAAAACGAATGTGTCCGCAGATACGGACGGATTTTAATGTAGGGCTTATGGCTGTCTCCCGCCTTTACCGCCCCATCAAATTTCTGTTTATCGGGCTGTTTGTGCACCCGCCAAGGCTTCTCCTCGAGGAGAAGCTGTCAGCGCAGCTGACTGATGAGGTGTAACTGGCTTTCGATTCACCACCTCATCCGTCAAAAATCGGTTCCGAAGTGCCGATTTTTGCCACCTTCTCCTCCAGGAGAAGGCTTTGGGCGGGCGGTTAAGTGTTGCCCGTCAAACAGAAATTTGTCTGCTTTATTGCAAGCAAGGGCGCGTGCAATGCACGCACCCTTAATATTTTACGGATTAAATTGCGACATAAAGTTTTTCAGCATTACCGCACATTCTGCACGGGTGGCATTGCCCAAAGGATCCAGCCGCATATCAGAAATATCTGCACCTGCAGTTCCCTTGCCGCCCAGGATCTTATTGGTAACA
>JAZNDD010000149.1:0-7701 GCA_045587865.1 Faecousia sp. | reverse complement strand
GCTTGCCAATATTTCTGTATTTTTGGGGCATCGAACCCCCAAAATACAGATGGGACGCCGAGGGCGGCGTCCCCTACGAACAAGCTGTCAAACAGAAATTTGACTGCTTTTAATAATCAAGGACGCGTTGCAAAATGAACTGCAACGCGTCCTTATCCTTTATTCTTTGTTCCCATTCAAGGGTGGAATCTCTGTTTCTTCTTCGGTCATCCTCTCATAGGTGACTGTTTCGCCCTCAACGATCGCTTTTGCCAGCAACAGACCGTTTTCGCCGAAATAATAGTCTGTTTCATCGATGGTCTGCCATCCGGACAACATTACGCCATTTTCATCAAAACAGAACTGCTGATCCTCAATGGTACGCCAGCCGATAGCCTTCTGTCCGTTTTTAAGCAGATAGAATGTGCCATTCTGGGTGTAGAGCCAGCCCACACACATTGCGCCGGTGGATGCAAAATAGCGGTCTTTTCCGTTGATTTCTACCCAGCCTGTGGCGACAGATCCGTCCTCCTGCAGGTAGTAGTCCACCCCATCATAGCAGAACCAACCGGTACGGGGTGCACCCTTTTCATAATAGCGCCAAAGGCCGTTTACCTGTGACCATCCGTCGGGAATAAATTCCGGTGCCAATCTTCCCTGTTGGGGAAGTTGCACATTCTCGCCCACTGCGAAAACCTCACTGCACAGTGTGATCTGCTGCAGATTGGTTTCCACCACACCTTTATCCAAATAGTCACTAAGCACATCCGCTGTCAGGGTGTATGTATAAAGCCCTTCTTCCAAAATGCCAAAGTCAAGAACCTTATTAAAGGTATCCTTTGCCAGATCAAAGGTGCCGCTTTTCTTTGCCCGGGAGTGGGTCATAATGATCTGTCCCTGGCTGTCCGTCACAGTCATGGTCACTGCGCCGACCTGGCTGATTTGAGAAGAGATTTTGCCTTTGACTGTAAAATCTTTGCCCGGTGTGAGCACCTGGGGAAGTTCCAGATCAGAGACGGTTACATCCGCAGAATTAAAGTACACTGCATTTGCCCGCTGGGCATCCAGATAGCAGACCGTTTCCCCGTCAAGCACCTGATAATAGTACCGACCCAATGTATTTTCATACATTGCGGTTACTTTCAAAAATTCGCCCTTTCGTGCTGTACGGATCACGCTGCTCTCTACCTCGCCCGCATCCGGTACGCAAGGTTCGGTATACAAGGGATCTTCCCGCTGAACCTGCACATACATATTGGCACTGCGGCGGAAGCAATTATCCAGATAGTCCCGTCTGCCAAAGAGGATCACGCCTTCCAGCTGTGTCCAACTGTCGTAAAGGGCAGCAAACTGAGAAATGGAACAAACGCCGGGAATCCCTTCGTCTTCCACAACGCCGTTGCCGAAACTTTCTGTGAAATACACATTACCGTCCACAATTCCGTAGATCACCACTGCGTGGCCGTACAGTGCGCCGGCTTCTGTGTTGGTCGTTTGGAAACCCACCAGAATATTATAGGCATCCCAAGTACCCCGGTGGGTAATGGCATTGAGTGCCTCTTCCAAAGAATACTGATCGGCAGGATATGTCTTGATCCGATAGCCTTTGTCAGTATAATTTCGGTTCAGATAGCAATCGTACTGATCATTTCCGTTTGCCATAATGGGGTAGGAATTTACCCCCAGATAGTAAAGTTGATAACTGGCAAGGGTACCACACCAACCGCTGAGACTTTCCGTTTCGTTGGCTTCCAGTATCTTTACATAATGGTCTTCAATACTCTGGCGCAGCCAGCGGTCTTCCGAAGATTCTGCCGAAACGCCCACAGGAAGTACAGTCGCAATCAGCATTAGACACAGTACCAGAGCCATTATTCGCTTATGCATTTGCACTTCCTCCTTTCTCTTTTGGAAATTTGCCCCAAATTATTAGCATTATATCACAACACAGGCAAAAAATCAAGCACTGTTATTTTACAGGAAAAATTCTGTTATTTTACAGGAAAATTTCTGTTTGACAGCTTGTTCGTAGGGGACGCCGCCCTCGGCGACCCATCTGTATTTTAGGGGTTCGATGCCCCAAAAATACAGAAATGTTGGCAAACAGCAGGAAATCCGCCCATCGAGGTCGGATTTCCTGATGGGACGCCGAGGGCGGCGTCCCCTACGAATCTATTCGATAAACAGAAATTTGACACAAAGATAAGGTCAAAGGTCTGTATCATTCAAATAATTGCCTCTATAAAAATGTGCCATAAGGCACTTTTCACGCCGTCAGGCAAATCATAGCGAAGCCAACTTATGCCCATGCATTGTGCCCGTTGCAAAATGAACGGGCACTTTCGTTACATATTCCCTTTAATGGCAGAAATGAGGATATCCCCTGCCACCACCCGGTCTTCCGGGGCGAAAGCCGTTTCGAAGTTATCGGAATACAGCACCTGGGCATTGGGTGGGAATTCATCGTCCCCCTCCCAGACTAAGATCTGTATCCGATAAGGACCGATCAGTGAGAACTGATAACCCGCATCCGCGTAATTTATCGCAGTTGCGCCCATTTTTTCTGCCGCAGAGCGGAAATGATCCAGCCGTGTGCCAAAGGTAAATGCGGCACGGGTCAACACTCTGCCGGTGTAGGGCTTAATATACAGTTCGCCCCACGGCATTTCCCGGAAGGTTTTCCAGCCACCCTGCCAGGCTACATTTTTGCTTTCCAGCAAATACCGCAGCAAAAAGGTTTGGGTGGGCAGCGGTGGAACCGGACCTTCATCCAATGCCCGAATACTGTAGTCCGGATGGGTGACTCCAAAAGTTCGACCCAGAAGGGTTACCGTAAATTCCCGACCGTTCCACTGCACATCTGTCACTCTTTGGGTGACTTCCGCCGGATCCAACATACGGAATTTTTCTTCATAATAGGCAAACGGAACTTCTTCCTTGTGATTTTCGATTTGCATAGTATCCCTTTCAATAATCCATTACATTTCTTCGCCTGCAAGGGTAACGCCGTTTGCTGTCATACAGGGTGTGAGGACAAAGTCTTCCAGGCCTTCTGTATTCACGGCAGAAACCGTCAGGTAAATATCCTGATTTGCATTGTAGGCATCTTCCCATTTCTGCGTAAAGGCAGCATCGGCAACCGCCTCTGCTTCCCCGCCCTTCCAGGAAAGCTTTACCTTCACAAGCAAGCCGCTGTCTTCCAGTGCATAGATCTTCTGGAAGTCCTCCGCTGTAACACGGAACCAGTAGGTGGGATTTTCCTTGCCGGTGACTGCCACAGGCTCGATCTTCATCTCAAAGAACCGGTAGCCGCCTGCGGCTTTGTCATATAGCGGCAGCTGACTGTTGTTTTCGTCCAGCATATTGCCGTCTGCATCCTGAATTTTCAAAAGACCGGTCTTTTCTGCACTGCTGTCTGTCAGATCGTTGCTTGCGTAGGTCAGCACACTGTCCGCAGTCAAGGTATAGCCGTTCAGATCCAGCACCGCACCTGCAGGGAACACCAGATCCTTTTCCCAGATGTTGCAGGTAAGGGTAACTGCCGGAGCTCCTGTTTCCAGCTGATAACGGAAGGCTGCTTCCAATGTGGCAAAATATGCCCCGTTGACTTCTGCTACACCTTGCGCTGCATCCACCATACCTGCGGTGGTGTTATTTTTGATCTGTGACAGCTTTTCCTCCGCTGCGATCAGGTTCTCTGCGTTAATATATGCCTTCTCCTCATCAGAAAGGGCATCCACTGCCGCTTTTAGGGCAACCACCTGTTCTTCCTCTCTGCGGGAGGTGAGCTTCAGTGCGAAAATCTGCTCCTGCACCCGGTCAGCTGCTTCATTCTGGGCAAACCATGCAGCGGTATCAAAGGCATCGAGCAAGGTTTCATAGTTCTTCACATAGGATTGGTAGCGGCTGCTTAAATGATTGTAGGTGTCGATCTGTGCCATCAGCGGCTCCATGGCTGCGCCGGTGATCCGCGCCGCACTTTCTGCAATCTTCAGTTCCAGAAGCTCTGCTTCCGCCTCCTCTAGAATATAAAGCTTTTGCACCAATGCTTTATCTCTCAGGGGCAACGCATCATAATCCTTGCGAATTGCCTCGATTTCCTCTTTGGAGGACAGGCTGATCTGACCCAGTGCGCTGATTCTCGCATCCAGCGCCCTTGCATTTACCCAATCTTCCTGGGTCAGATTTACCGGAATCATATAAAGGCTTGCGCCGCCAACATAGTACAGATTGTTATTTGCACCCAGTGCAAGGGTTTTCGGCTTTTCGTCCATCACCTGATCCACTGCCGAAACCTGGATGCTGCCAACGGGCGCAGTCCAGTCTGCCAGCCGGATCTGGTATGTGCCAAGACCGGAGGCAAACAGGCTCATAAATACGCTGTTATGCTCCGGGTCGAACACGGCTCTCCGGTTCGTAATGGGCGCAGTCGAACTGGTGGTATATTTTGTGTGCGCCCGGTCATAAATCACCTGCACATCGAAGGTCTTTGCAGTCTTATCGTAGGTAAAGCAGAACACCACATCGGACACAACGCTCCACAAACGACCCTGATCGTCTACGGTAATACCACCGATGTAACTAATATCCAGCGGTGTGCCGTTTTTACTGGGCAAATACTCGGGAATGTAATCCCGCAGATCCAGCACTGCCTCGATTTGCATATTCTTATAGTCAAACACGAAAATCTTTGCAGAAAGTCCCATTTTGGCACTGGCACCGGTGCCGCCCTGAACTGTAGTAGCGCCGTAAAGCAAGCCGTCACTGTAGGCAATGCCGTTGACAGACAGATCCCAAAGTTCGCTGTTGGGAACTACTTTTTCTCCTTTGACGGAGGTTTCCTTAAAGCGGATAAAGTCCTCTGTGCCGGTGGCGCTGTTATAAACGCCAATGCCGCCACCGTACTTATAGCTATCGGGAATCGTACCGGCAAATACATAGCCATCTCCGGCTGCCACGGAATGGATACGCTTCTGCTCGTACTTTTTCATATTGGCAATCAGGGGCTTTATAATATTACTATCCTCATCGCCATTGTAGCCGGTTTTGTTCTGGGGGTCAATTTCATAGACCACACAGGCAGAGTAGTTGCCGGATATCAGGTGGAACTTGCCCTGTGCGTCCACATAATGGGTCTGGCTGTCGGTCTGACCGCCGGTGACATACCGGGAGGATAAGGTTTCCGTTTCCGTGTCAAAGGCGGCACAGTTGTAGTTATTCCAGGCACCGATATAAAGGGTATTATCATAGGAAGTGCCGATGTTAATGGAAGAGCCACCTGCCCCTTCATAGTCCGTCTGGATCAGTCCGGAGGTGCTGATTTTGTTGAAACTCTGGAAATTGAAAAGCCGGGGATTTACGGGATTGCCGCCATAGGAGAACAGATAGGGTTCTTCCACGCCGTCCCCGTTCCGGTCCAGTGTCACATAGGTTTTTGCGCCGGTACGGAAGCCATAGCCGCCACCGCCTACCCGGGCAAGCTTTCCGGTACTCAGGGTGTAGGAGAACATACCGGCTGAGGAGTTAAAGTACTGCTTGCCATCGATTACTTCCGTGGCATGGCCTGACATACCGCTCCCCCACAGATCCTCTGCCTTGGAAGATGCGCTGATGATACCACTTTTTGTTGCCTGACTATAGGATACTAAGGTAAAGGTATCCAGGTCAATCATTGCAAATCCATTGGGACCGGAGCTGCCAAGTACAAAATACCGGTCTCCCAAAAGGCTGCCGTGGGCGTTGCCTGTGCCTGCCAGTTGGCTTGTTACATCCACAGCAGATACGACTTTTCTTTGCGCCAGGTCATATTTCACTGCGATGGAATAGTTATCACCGGAGGCTAGGGCATAAATCATACCGTCCAGATAGTTACACCCATACACGCCGCCGTTGTCTTCCACCGCTTCGTCCTTCATATTGGGGAATACCATTTTCTGCACATCCCCGCACACCAGATCTCCCAGATCCACATAGGTTCTATCATCAATGTCATACTGCAGTAAATGACCGCCAAACAGCGAACCTGCGTAGATTTTTCCGTCTGCGCCTGCGTGAATGCCTTTCGTCACACCTTCCCCTTTCAGGGTTTCCACTGTGCGGTAATCCGGGGTCAGTCTGCCGGTCATGGTTTTGGTGTCGAACATATACATTTTTGTGCCGTTGCCGCCGGTAAACACCTTGCCGTCCGGGGTCACCGTGGTGCTGGTGGGGTAGGAAAGTCCGGTGGTGACCAGGTCCACCAGCTTCCATTCATCCAGATCGTAAATTGCCATTTTTCCGCCTTCCAACGGCAGGAAGAAATAGTCGTGTCCGTTCACTTCGTACAATGCGCCCATTGCACCGCCGTCCGCTGCCGGAACCACATTTTCCTTAACCAGGATAGGGCGGATCTGGTCTGTAGGCTCTAATTTCTGGTTGGAGGATGCACCGGAAATAAAGGTCAGGCTGTTCAGTCCAAAATAACTGTTGCCGGCAAGGGGTGCTTTGCGGTAGTTTTCAAAAACCACAATATATTCCCGGTTTGCTTCCAGCGTGCATGTTCCCATATAGACCGTGTTTACACCGGTGGTGGTACATTCATAAAGTGCCGCCATACCCACCCGGTTATCCGGATCCAGGGCTGCCTGGATCGTTCCCCGACGGGCAAGGACCGTGTCGTGATCCAGAGATGCACTTCCCTCCGCAGGCAGGATGTACATTGCGATCATACCGCTGCCGCTATACTGGTAAAAACTCATATCTACGGAAAATTCTCCCGCACCCGGGCTTTTGATGCGGTAAGCGATCCAGTTACTCTCAGTGATCACAGCCCGAACGCCCCAATTATTCACAATCCGCACATCGGAGTTGGGAAGATGCTCATTGGCAGTATCTGTACCGCAAACACCGGAACTGGCAGTTTCATAGGTCCAGTTCAGATCCCCGGAGGCAAAGCGATCCGGAATGCTCACCTGACACTTGCTCTCACCTAAATCACCGGTCAAAGCCTTTGCCAGCAGATTCTTTTCTCCGGAGGCTTCATCCTCCGGCAATTTATTATAGTTGGGGTACTGATTGAAATTATAAACCGTCTTGGCTACCGCGCCATAAGCCGCCGGCACAAGGAAAGATGCCATACAGCACAAAATCAAGGTTGCTGCAAGAAAACGCTTAAATATGTATTTCATATTATTTCCTCCAGACATAGAATATGCCATTTTCAGTGTAATATTAGCACACATTCTGTTCCTTGGCAACTTCATTTTGCATTTTGCATTTTGCATTATAAAGCGGGCGGCAGATTGCCGCCCCTACATTGCATTTTGCATTCTTATTGCGCCTTCGGTGACGGAACGGCACTTTAGGCCGTTCCCTACGATGTTATTCGACGCATCTTCGTAGGGGACGGGTTTCCCGTCCCGCAAGAGCCTCCCTTGTGTAAAGGGAGGTGGCACGGCGTAAGCCGTGACGGAGGGATTGTAATGTGTTGAAGAAGACCAATCCCCCAGTCATTTGCCTGAAATCGGCAAATGACTGGGGCTGTAAAGAAACCTGAAATTTTATTGAGAGTATACATTCCTGTCAAAACCGTCAAATTTCTGTTTGACAGCTTGTTCGTAGGGGACGCCGCCCTCGGCGTCCCATCTGTATTTTTGGGGTTCGATGCCCCCAAAATACAGAAATTTTGGCAAGCTGCAGGAAATCCGCCCATCGAGGTCGGATTTCCTGATGGGACGCCGAGGG